>CAMGAL010000394.1 GCA_946007445.1 uncultured Mediterranea sp. | reverse complement strand
CGACCTGACAGCCGACATTCAGGAGTACATGAGCCGTCAGCACAACGTGAAGGTCAGCGAACGCATGGCCGAGCGCATCAAGATCAACGTGGGAGCTGCCTTGACCGAACTGGGCGAGGATGCCCCCGAGGACTACATCGTGCATGGACCGAACCGCATCACGGCACTGCCCATGGAGGTGCCTGTGTGCTATCAGGAGGTGGCTCACTGCCTGGAGAAGTCTATCTCGAAGATTGAGACAGCCATCCTCAGCGCCCTGGAGAACACCCCGCCCGAGCTCTATGCCGACATCGTCCACAACGGCATCTACTTGGCCGGTGGCGGTGCCCTGCTGCGCGGTCTGGACAAGCGTCTGACGGACAAGATTAACATCCCCTTCCACATTGCCGAAGACCCCCTGCACGCCGTGGCAAAGGGTACGGGTGTGGCACTGAAGAATGTGAATCGTTTCTCGTTCCTGATGAGGTAAGAGGATTATGCGCAACCTGCTCAACTTCCTGCTCAAATACAATTACTGGTTCCTCTTTCTGCTGTTAGAGGTGGCCAGTTTTGTTTTATTGTTTCGCTTCAACCACTACCAGCACTGCGTCTTGTTCACCTCGGCGAATGCCGTGGTAGGCAGATTCTTCGAGGTGTCGGGCAGCATCAGCGGCTACTTCCACCTGAAGTCGGTCAACGAAGACCTGCTGGACAGAAACGTGCTGCTGGAGCAGCGCGTGGAGATGCTGACGCAAGCCCTGGCGGAGCAGGGGATGGACTCGGTGCGCATGTATAGCCTGGAACGCCTGCAACCCGTACAGTATGAGGACTGTGATCAAAAATAGCCTGACCCGCGCCGACAACTACATCACGCTCAACAAGGGTGCCGACGACGGCATCCGCCCCGAGATGGGGGTGGTCGATGCCAACGGCGTGGTGGGCATTGTCTACAAGGTGTCGGCCCACTTTGCGCTGGTCATGCCGCTGCTCAATGGCAAGTCGAGCATCAGCTGCAAGATTGTGGGCAGCGACTACTTCGGCTACTTGAAGTGGGAGGATGGCGATTCGCGCTATGCCTACCTCAAGGACCTGCCCCGACACGCCGAGTTCAACCTGGGCGATACGGTCGTGACCAGCGGCTACTCGACGGTATTCCCCGAGGGGGTATTGGTGGGCGTGGTGGACGACATGCAGGACTCACACGACGGCCTCTCGTATCTGCTGAAGATTAGGCTGGCCACCGACTTCGGCAAGCTGAGTGCCGTCAGGGTCATCTCGCGCAAGGGACAGGAAGAACAGAAAGCGCTGGAAGCGCAAGTGGCTGAATAATCCGAACCAACCTACAGAGTGTAATCGTGCTACATACCTATCTACATCGAATCTATTGGGTGGCCGGCTTGCTGGTTCTGCAGGTGCTGATATTCAATCATATCAGCATAGGCGGCTATGCGACGCCGTTTGTCTACGTCTATGTGTTGCTCAAGATGGGCTTCAACTGCAACCGCAACGAGCGTATGCTGTGGGGATTCGTCGTAGGACTGCTGGTGGACTTCTTTTCCGATACGCCCGGCATGAACGCCTCCGCCTCGGTGCTGATGTGCTTCTTGCAACCGCTGTTTCTCCGCCTGTTTGCTCCGCGTGACCTGGCCGACAACCTGGTGCCCTCCATGCGCACCATGGGTGTAGCGGGATTCCTCAAGTACCTGACGGTCTCCATCTTGCTGCATCACACCTGCCTGCTGAGCCTGGAGTTCTTCTCGTGGACGCATTTTCAGGCCATGCTGCTGCACATCGGTTGCAGCGCGCTGCTCACGTTGCTGATGGTCGTGGCTATCGAGGGTATTCAGAAGACGAAGAATTGATTAAACCCCGTTTGTTGTCGTGAAGGATTACACCTATGAAAAGAGAAAGTATGTGATAGGCCTGGCGGCTTGTCTGATTGTAGTCATCTACATCGTGCGCCTGTTTGATCTGCAGATTATGACCGATGTCTACAAGAAGAATGCCGACAACAATGCCTTTCTCAACAAGATACAATATCCCTCGCGCGGAGCCATCTACGACCGCAAGGGCGAGCTGCTGGTGTTCAACCAGCCGGCCTACGACATCACCTTTGTACCGCGCGAAGTGTCCGACCTGGATACGCTCGACTTCTGCCACGCACTGGGCATCACCCGCGACCAGTTTGAGAAGCGGATGAAGGACGTGCGCAATCGCTGGATGAATCCCGGCTACTCCAAGTACACCCACCAGGTCTTCATGACCCAGCTCTCTGCCGAGGAGTGTGGCGTGTTTCAGGAGAAGCTGTTCATGTTCCCCGGCTTCTATATCCAGCGCCGCACCATCCGTCAGTATACCTACAACTCGGCCGGCCATGTGCTGGGCGACATTGGCGAGGTCTCCATGCGCGACATCGAGCGCGACAACTACTACATCCGAGGCGACTATGCCGGCCAGCAGGGCATCGAGAAGTCGAATGAGCACTACCTGCGTGGCGAGAAGGGAGTAGAAGTGCTGCTGCG
>CAMGAL010000393.1 GCA_946007445.1 uncultured Mediterranea sp. | reverse complement strand
TTTCAAGAGGTCGTCTATAGAGAATAGATGCTTTTTGAGATATGAGAATTCGCGGTTTATGTCGTTTAGGTTTTCAATCTCCATATCTCCATTCTCTTGCTCCACCACTGTATATCTGCGTCGGTCGGGCAGGTTGCGGTTGGCATAAGCATAGCCCGCGCTCCAATCCACGATGTCGGCTCCCCAGTTGTGCTTGCCCGTCAGCTGGGTGTTGTAGGTACTGCGCGAGGAGTAGTAATACTCCATGTTGTGTATCTGGTCGGGCTGTGCATTGAAGCCCACGCGCTCCGAGAAGCGGTCTTTGGCCAGCTGGTTGAAGATGTTCTTCCACTCGTAGCGGTGGCGGCGGTCGCGCGGCTGGTAGGTCAGGTTGAGCAAAGCGCCCAAACGGACATCGGTGCTATACTGGTTGTCCGTTGCCTTGCGGAGCAGCACTTCGCGGTCGTTGCTGGTGTCGTAGGGGCCATAGAGCGAGTTCTCCATGTCGAGGTAGCTCTTGAAGCTGCGGCTATAGTTGGCGGCTGCCAGCAGGCCGAAGACGCGACCGCTCTCCTGCTCCCAGCGATGGCTGTAGTTCATGCTGACTTTCAGGTCGCCCACCGGGTGGATGGACTTCAGCGTCCAGTCGTTGTTCAGTCCGTTGTCCAGAAGGTTGATGCGAGCCGTATTGCCGCTCTCGTAGCCGGGGTAGCAGTTGAGTGCCCCCTTCATGCCTGCGTCGAGCGAGCGGAAGCCTGAGCCGAAGCCCAGCCAGTCCCATGCGCCGCCCCCTGCCTTCCTGAACGAGCGGAAGTGCGTCTGGTCGTTGACGCTGGTACCTACGGAGAGGTTCAGCTTGTTGTTGCCGGGCAGCTCCTGCGTGTTGATGAGGATGAAGCCGCCGGTGAAGTCGGCCGGATATTCGGGAGCCGGACTCTTGACGATAATCATGTTCTCCAGCTGAGAGGAGGGAAGCAGGTCGCACGAGAAGGCGCGTGAGGCGGCTTCCGAACTGGGCCCGGCACCTCCGTTCAACCACACATTATTATAACGTTGCGACAAGCCGCGCACCATCACGAACTTCTCGTCCAGAATGGAGACACCCGGAATGCGCCGTATCACCTCCGAGGCATCCTTGTCCTGCGTGCGGGCTATCTGCTGTGCCGACACGCCGCTCTGCACCACCAGGCTGCGGCGCTGCTCTTGTATCAGGGCATTCTCATTATTCCGTTTGGCTTGAGCCGTGACCGACACCTCGCCCAAGGCCTGTGCATCGCTCTCCATGGCGAAGTCCAAGGTCAGTTCTTCCCGGCCCACCTTCACCTGCTCCTTCCGGATATCCTTGTAGCCCACGTACTTGACGGTCAGCGTATAGGTACCGGGCTTCAGTTCCAGGAGGTAATGACCGTCGATGTCGGCCACGGCCCCCAGCGTCGTACCCTCCACCTGCACGGTAGCTCCCGTCAGGGGTTCATGGTTCTGTCGGTCGGTAATGGTTCCTTTGATGTTGCCCGCCAGGGCAGCCATGGTGCTGAGTGTCAGCAGCAAAATCAGGAAAAGCACTTTCCCCAAGTCTAATCTCATGCTCATCTTACATATACGTTTTGTTTTCCGATGCAAAGGTGAGGCTCTCGTGTTACCGGGATACGACGACGCTCTTACGATTCCTTCACAAAGGTGTTACAGAGCTGTTTCAAGGCATCAAAACCGATGAGGCGGCCATAGGGCTTTCGGACTGCCCCCTATGACAAGCCTGAAGGGAAGGGGTTACAGACAGTAAACTCCATTTACAAAACAGCATCCTATCCACCTCTTCATTCCAACCGATACTTGTAAGTATTTCAAAAGCAGCTCATTTTACAGGGGAACGAGCCGAATTTGGTATCCCTCTGATTTGCAAACGCTTTCCCTCCACTCTCCCTCCTCTCTGATTCCATCAATCTTCCGTCAATGATCCGTCAATACTCCGTCAATGTTCCGTCAATGTTCCGTCAATGTTCCGTCGATGGTCCGTCAAAGCTCCGTCCATGCTCCGTCGTAAAATCGAAGAAATATAAAGACATGGACGGAAGATGGAAGAAATTTGGACGGAGGATAGTGAGAGCCAGGACGAAGGGTGGAGAGAGTGAGAACGAGGAGATAGCGTAGTCACAAGGGAGGGAGAGGGGAGGGAGAAAGGAGGGAGAAAGGAGGGAGAGAGATACAGAGTGCCCTCACCCCCTGAGGTTGAGGTGCAGCATGGCCCACAGGCCGAGCAGCACCACCAGCAGGGTCTGGATGCCGTGGACGATGAGGGCGAAGATGGCGGCATCGGAGGCCGACACGCCGTAGAGCATCATCATGGTGATGACGGCAAAGTGCCACGGACCGGCTCCGTTGGGCGTGGGCACGATGACGGCAAACGTGCCGCCGACGAAGAGCACCATGCCGGCCAGGAAGGAGAGGTGGGAGGTGAAGTCAAAACAGAAGAAAGTAAGGTAGAAGTGAAGGAAGTAGCACGCCCAGATGCCTACCGTGTAGAAGAC
>CAMGAL010000392.1 GCA_946007445.1 uncultured Mediterranea sp. | reverse complement strand
AAGTAGTACTGCGCCAGGCGGCGTTTCAAGGCGTAGGTCAGTCGGTTTTGCAGCAACTGGATGCGGCTCTCGTGGAGGGTGGCACCACTGGTCTGCACATCGAGGCTGGTGGCCAGTCCCTCCTCATACTTGCGGCAGGTGGCGGCATAGGCCAGGGAGTCGCTCTCCACCTTCTTCTCCATCTGCTCGGTGCCTAAGCGGTAGTTGTCACAATCCTGCAGCGCCTCGCGGGCCAGCTTGTGCAGCGTGGTGCGCTGCTCCTCCAGCCTTTCGTGGGCGATGCGGTAGTTGTTGCGGCTTTGACGGACGGAGGCCAGGGTACTCAGCCGGTTGAAGATGGGGACAGAGAGGCGGATGCCCACATATTCACCCTTGTTGTTCTTCAGCTGGGTGCCGAACGGCGGGTAGCCGCCTTCGTGCAGCTGCTTGAAGTAAGAGGTGGACATGCCGCCATAGATGGAGATGGAAGGCAGGATGCCCGACCAGGCGATGCGCTGATCCTGGCGGTAGCTCTTCACCGAGAGTTGGGCCGAACGCAAGGTAGGATTTGTGGCTCCTAAGCGGCTCAGTATCTCCTCGCTCGACAGGAGGGTCGGCAAGGCCTCGCCCATCGCCTCGCGGCGGGCTTCCTCTCCGGCCAGCAACAGGGGGTCGTCTATCGGATAGTTCATCTTCTGCTTCAGGTCCAGCAGGGCCGATGCGCAGAGTCCCTCGGCATGGGTCAGGGTGTAGGCATCGGTGTTGCGCTGCGCCTCCATCTGGAGCACGTCGGTACGCCCCTTCAGCCCCAACTCCTCCTGCAGGCGGGTCTTGTAGAGCAGGGAGTCGCTCTCGGCCAACTTCTTTCGGGCCAGCTCCACGGCACCCTGCTGGTAGAGCAGTTCGATGTAGGCCTGATAGGTGTCCAGAGCCACTTGGTCGCGCTCCTCCTGCAGAGCCGCTTTTCCCATCAAGGCAGCCACCCGCGCCTTCTTCCATTGAGCCACGAGGCTACCGCCTTTGAAGAGGTACATGCTGGCCTCCACCGAATAGCTGTTGCCGAAGGTCGCCACATCGGTATAGGTGTTGGTGCCGGGGTCTACGGAGCGTCCGAAGTTGTAGGCGGCACTGGTTCCGGCACTGATGCCGGGCAGGAAGTTGCCCCACGCCTTCATCTTGTCCAGTTTACTGTTGTTCCACTCCAAGGCACGTTGCTTCACGGTGTGGTTGTGCTCCATAGCGTACTCCATGCACTGCTCTGCCGTCCAGCGCCCTTGAGCATGGGCCAAGGTGAAACAGAGGCAAGCGCCCCACAGGAGGGCCAGGTTTCGTTTGCTTGGTTTCATATCTTTCATTCAACAGTTTTCAAAAATGGGATTTATTCTCGTTTCAGGCTCTCGATGGGATTGCGCTTGGCCACCTGCAACGTACGGCTGATGACGGAGCAGAAAGCCACCCAGAGCGTGAAGAGGGCAGCCAGGGGCAGTACCCACCACGGGAAGTCGATGCGGTAGTAGAAGTCGGAGAGGTAGCGTTCCATGGCCTTGTACGACAAGGGCAGAGCAATGACCACTGCCACCAGCGACATGAGCAGGAAGCGGCGCGAGAGGGTCCAGACAGCTTGGCGCACCGTGGCACCCATCACCTTGCGGAGGGCTATCTGACGGCGTTGCTGCTCGCTGTAGTAGACCGACATGGCAAACAGTCCGAGGGCGGAAATCAGGATGGAGATGCCCATGAAGGTAAGTACCAGATGCAGCATGTTGCGTTCTTTCAACAAAGCCTCATACTGGATATCGTCCAGATATTTCACACCCATATCCACCACATAGCCTGCCCGTTCCTTCGACATTTCATCACAGCATCGGCGCACTGCAGCCAGTGCCTCGGCGCGGTCGCCTTGCACCTCCACCAGCAACAAGCCTCCATACCCTTTGCGGATATCGATGGACGAGATGACATTGTGGGCATTGTCAACCGGGGTCGCTACAGCATGGTTGGCCCGAAAGTCCTCCACCACGCCACACACCTCGTGCTCCGGCTGGGTGGGCGTGCCGCCAATGGTGCGATGCTCGCGCGTGATGCCGTAGTAGCGCTGCGCTTCGCGCGTCACCCACACCTTGTTCAGGGTGGGCGCTTCATACTGCTCCACGATGCGGATGTCCAGCAGGTTCATGGCTGCCGTGTCCATGTAGCAGGTGCAGAGCCAGGAGGTCAGGTTCCCATCGGCATCGTGAGAGCCATTGAATCCGCATTGGCCGGGATAGTTCTGGGTCTGGACGACCCTCTTCACCTGAGGCAAGGCCTGTATGCGCTGCTGTGCCTGAGCGAAGATTTCGCTTCTCCAACCCAGCCGGAAAGTTTGCACCTCCAGGAGGCCGTCTGTCCGATAGCCCGTAGGAAGCGTCACCAGGTGATAGACCTGTAGCGCCATGGTGAGCGCAACGGCCAGGAAAAAGGCGCTGATGACATTCTGCGCCACAATGAACACCTTACTGAAATAGAGGTTGCTGCGCAGGCGCAGA
>CAMGAL010000391.1 GCA_946007445.1 uncultured Mediterranea sp. | reverse complement strand
CCCGACACAGCTCTTGGCACGGGCAGCCGACGCCGACATCCTGCTCACCAACAATGTGCTCATCCAGGCCGAACACATCGAAGCCCTGCCCCGACTGAAATATGTGGGCGTGATGGCTACCGGCTACAACGTGGTGGACATCGAGGCCGCCCGCCGCCATGGCATCATCGTCACCAACATACCCTCCTACAGCACCTACTCGGTGGCTCAGATGGTCTTTGCCCATCTGCTCAACATTGCCCAGCAAGTGCAACACTACTCCGACGCCGTGCTCCAAGGGCGTTGGAGTGCCTGCCCCGACTTCTGCTTCTGGGACAGCCCCCTGCTCGAACTCAGCGGTCGCCGCATAGGCATCGTCGGGTTGGGACACACCGGCATGGCCACTGCCCGCATAGCCATGGGATGCGGCATGGAGGTCTGCGCCTATACCTCCAAATCGCCTCTGCAGCTGCCGCCTGAAATCAAGCCCATGGGGCTCGACGAGCTCTTCCGCGAGTGCGATGTGGTCAGTCTGCACTGCCCGCTCACCCCTGCCACCCGCCACATCGTCAATGCTGAGCGTCTGAAGCTGATGAAGCGCACGGCCATCCTCATCAATACCGGTCGCGGTCCCCTCGTCAACGAGGCCGACTTGGCCGATGCCCTCAACAGCGGCCGGCTGGCCGCCGCCGGCCTGGATGTGCTCTCCGAAGAGCCTCCCCGGCCGGACAATCCGCTGCTCACCGCACGCAACTGCTACATCACCCCCCACATTGCATGGGCCACTCTGGCTGCCCGCCAGCGTCTGATGGAGATTTTAACGAACAACATCCACGCCTTCCTCAACGGGCACCCCATCCATGTCGTATCCTAACATTCACCACTTCTACTGACATTCACAACTATCCAATTATGGGAAAACAAGAGATTAAAGGTACATTCACCCTATTGTTCGGCATCTGCGTCATGGCATTGAGCGGAGCCACAGCCGCCGCCCACTGGGCCGGTTATTATCATCCCACCGAGTCCACCATCATGCCGCTCTTGGGGAACTCACTCCCCGTCTTGATGGTCGTATGCCTGCTGACGGCCATCATCTTCCTGGTGTTGCGCAAGCCCCTTTGGGCGCTGTTTCCCCTTGCAGCCATCGGCATCAACTGGGACTACCTCACCACCATCATCCAGTTCCATAGCGAGCGCGAATGGCCGGTGCAGGTCGAAGAGCCCTCTCCCTACCTCACCATAGCCACCTACAACGTACACAACTTCGGCAACGAGGTCACCGGCTACTCGTGCAAGCAGATAGCCGAGCGCATGGCCCAACAGCAGGTAGACATTCTCTGCTTCCAGGAGTTCCTGGGCAACCACAACTTCCCCCTAGACAGCATTCAGGCCACACTCGGCCATTGGGAGCACCAGCTCATCACCGCCCAGCTGCCTGGTGGCGCAGAGACTCTGCCCATGGCCGTCTTCAGCCGCTACCCCCTGTCGGGCGCACAACTCATCCGCTACCCCGAAAGCCACAACAGCAGCGTGCAGTGTGACGTACTGATGGCCACCGGCGACACCATCCGCCTGATATGCAACCACGTGCAGACCGCCAGCATCAGCCAGAAGCGCAGCAAGTGGCAGCTGGGGCTCGCCACCGACGACACCCGCCGCGAGGCCGATGCCCTGCGCGATGCCGCCACAACCCTCCACACCAACCTCGTGAAGCGTGCCTATCAAGCCGACAGCCTCTACCAACTGACGGCCTCCAGCCCCTACCCCGTCGTACTCTGTGGCGACCTCAACTCCCTGCCCTCGTCCTACACCTACCACCGCCTCACGGAGCTGCTGACCGACGGCTTCAAGGAGTGTGGCCGCGGCTATATGCGCACCTATCGCCAAGGCAAGGGACTGGCCCGCATCGACTACATCCTCTACTCCCCGCAGTTGGAGGGCATCCGTTGTTCGTCGCCCAGCTGGAATCTCTGCAGCGACCACAACCCTGTCTTGACCACCGTGCGAGTCAGATAAAAAACTGCAAATTCGTACCTAAAAAATTTGGTCGGCTCGCCGACTATCCCTATATTTGCGCATGTATTGGTTTGCCTGCCATCGTTCGGTGGCAGGCAATCAAAAGGGAATCAGGTGAAAGTCCTGAACAGTCCCGCTGCTGTGAGTTTCATCCATAGCTGCAGACAAGACACCCCATGCCACTGGAAGCGCAGCTTCTGGGAAGGCGTCTGTAGCTGAAACGAGTCAGAAGACCTGCCAATACATTTGTCTTAGTCATTGCTTTCGAGGAAAAAGCGTTGAACCGATTGAGGTGGAACTCTCCGTGATTCCCCTCTCCTTCATCATCAATCCTGTTTCAGAGAAAGTGAAAGAGACAACGTAAACTCTGCCAAGTTTATGTGCGAGCCGGCTTGATGTGAATCACGCCGGCTTTTTTCATAGATGATTTCACGAAGTTAGTAATACGCCACAAATATAGCTATTTTCGTGCAATCATACCATCCACAATCTCCTTAAACACACTC
>CAMGAL010000390.1 GCA_946007445.1 uncultured Mediterranea sp. | reverse complement strand
TTCGCCACACTCCCCATTTCCTTTTACCTTTGCGTCATAATCAACCATCCCTTTATCATAAGAAGCATGAAGAACTTACGAAACTACCTAAACACCCTGCTGTGGATGAACTGCTGGTGCCTGCTCCTGACAGGCGCGGCGTGCAGCGACAGCGAAGACGAACTGCAAGACTTTCTGACCCCCACCGCCGAGAGCGAAGCCCTCTTCAGCAGCGGCATCCAAGCGGAAGCTGCCGGCACTACACAGAATGTGGGCTTCGAGGCCGGACGCGACTGGACAGCCACCCTGGAGGGCGAGAATGTGCAGGAGTGGTGCAGCGTGGCGCCCCTCAAGGGCGTGGCCGGTAAGGCTACCGTCACCCTGACCATCCGCAAGAACGAGACCCAGGCGGCCCGCACCGCCACCCTGCCACTGGCCAGCGGCTCAGCCTCGCGAAAGCTCAACGTCTCGCAGAAGGCACAGGAGGTGCAACCCATCGTGGTGCCCGACGGTCTGCGCTACTCGCCTGAAACTCCCGACCCCGACCAGCCCCTGACCATCACCTTCAAAGCCGACAGCAAGTCGAAGCTCTACGGCTATGCAGGCGAGGTCTATGCCCACCTGGGTGTCATCAGCGAAGGCTCCTGGCTCTACGTGCCGGCCACCTGGGACCAGAATCTGGAGAAGTGCCACATGAAGAAGGAGGCCGACAACGTGTGGAGCCTGACGCTCAGTCCCTCCGTGCGTGAATGGTTCGTCAGCGGCGAGACGCCCGTCAACCAGCTGGGCATCGTAGTCCGCAGCAGCGACGGCTCGAAGAAAGGCATTGAGGAAGACTCGTTTGTCACCGTGACCGACACGAAGTACAAGCCTTTCCAACCCACCGACGCACAGATGGCCTCGCTGCCCGCCGGCGTGCAGGAGGGCATCAACGTGGTGAACAGCTCGACGGTGACCCTGGTGCTCTACGACAAGGACGCACAGGGCCGGCGACACGACTACGCCTACGTCGTGGGCGACATCAACGACTGGACGCTGCGCAACGACGACACGTCGCGGATGTATCGCGACGAGACCGCCGGCTGCTGGTGGATTACCCTCAGCGGACTGGATGCGGCCAAGGAGTATGCCTTCCAATACTATGTGGGCTACCAGGGCGGCGAGACCCTTCGCCTGGCCGATGCCTATACGGAAAAGATTCTCGACCCCGACAACGACAAGTATATCCCGGCCTCCACCTACAACGAGAGCCTGACCTATCCCGCCGGTGGACGAGGCATCGTGGCCACCTTCCACACGCAGAAGGAGGAGTACTCGTGGAAGGTGAACAACTTCCGGATAGCGAACCCCGAGCAACTGGTCATCTATGAGCTCCACCTGCGCGACTTCTCCGATACGGGCGACCTGGCCGGAGCCTTGGCCCGTCTGGACTACCTGAAGGCAATGGGCGTGAACGCCATCGAGCTGATGCCCGTGCAAGAGTTTGACGGCAACGACAGCTGGGGCTACAATCCCTGCTTCTTCTTCGCCCTCGACAAGGCCTACGGCACACGCCGCATGTACAAGCAGTTCATCGACGCCTGTCACGAGGCAAGCATAGCCGTCATCTTCGACGTGGTGTACAACCACGCCACGGGCAGTCACCCCTTCGCCAAGCTCTACTGGGACGGCACAGCCAACAAGACGGCCAAGAACAATCCCTACTTCAACGTCGATGCGCCCCACCCCTACAGCGTGTTCCACGACTTCAACCACGAGAGCGAGCTGGTGAAGCAGTACATCAACCGCAACCTGCAGTTCCTGCTCAGCGAGTACAAGGTGGACGGCTTCCGCTTCGACCTGACCAAGGGCTTCACGCAGCGCAGCTGCAACGAGAGCAACGCCGGCCAGTATGACGCCAGCCGCGTGGCCATCCTGAAGGGTTACAACGCCGCCATCCGCCAGGTGAACCCGGATGCCTACGTCATCCTGGAGCACTTCTGCGACTCCAAGGAGGAGAGCGAGCTGGCAGCCGACGGCATGCACCTGTGGCGCAACCTGAACAACAATTATTGCCAGTCGGCCATGGGTTGGAAAGACGACAGCGCCTTCAGCGGCATGTCTGAGAAGACACCCGCCTGGGTGGGCTTCATGGAGAGCCACGACGAAGAGCGTGCCGCCTACAAGCAGAGCCAGTGGGGCAACGGCGTGCTGAAGAGCGACCTCAAGGCTCGTATGCAGCAGCTGGCCGCCAATGCCGCCTTCGCGCTGCTGGTGCCCGGTCCGAAGATGATTTGGCAGTTTGGCGAGCTGGGCTACGACATCTCCATCGAGGAGAACGGACGCACCGGTCGCAAGCCGCTGCACTGGGACTACCTGGAGAATGCCGACCGCAAGGGACTCCACGATGCCTACACCCGGCTGATGGCCCTGCGCAACGCCCATCCCGGGCTCTTTGGCAGTGCCGCCACCTTCACCTGGAAAGTGGGTGCCAGCGACTGGGACAACGGCCGCTCGCTCTATGCCGTGAGGGTGACGGGGGCGAAGCTGGTGGTGGTGG
>CAMGAL010000389.1 GCA_946007445.1 uncultured Mediterranea sp. | reverse complement strand
TCGTTGATCTTCACACCTTGCAGGCGGTAAACGTCCTGCACCTCGTTGACGATGTACTCCTGCACAGCCGTGGGACCCTTGATGGCCAAGATGTCGGCAGGCGTGATGGCACCGTCGGAGAGGGGCGTTCCGGCACGCACATAGTCGTTCTCCTGCACCAGAATCTGCTTGGACAGGGGCACGAGGTATTTCTTCACTTCACCAGACTTGGAGGTGACCACGATTTCACGATTACCGCGCTTCACCTTACCCATGGTGATCTCACCGTCGATTTCAGATACGACAGCGGGATTGGACGGGTTGCGGGCCTCGAACAGCTCAGTGACACGAGGCAGACCGCCCGTGATATCGCCGGCCTTACCTACGGCACGCGGAATCTTCACGATGACTTCACCGGCCTTCACCTTCTGGGCGTTCTCCACCACGACGTGGCCACCCACAGGCAAGTTGTAGGTGCGGATGAGCTCGCCATCCTCGGTGAGGATATGGGCGGTAGGCACCTTGGTCTTGTCTTTCGACTCGATGATGATGATTTCGCGCAGACCGGTCGATTCGTCCGACTCTACCTTGAAGGTGACATTCTCTATCACATCTTCAAACTCAATCTTACCCGTAGCCTCGGTGATGATGACGGCATTGAAGGGGTCCCAACGGGCAATCAACTTGCCGGGTTCCACCAGCTCGCCATCCGAAGCGTAGAGCGTAGAGCCGTAAGGCACATTGTGTACAGAGAGAACAATGCCTGTGTTGACATCCACAAAGCGCACCTCGGCCAGACGGCCTACAACCACCTTGGCAGGTTCGCCGGCTTCGTCCATCACATCCACCGTGCGGAGCTCTTCAAACTCCAGACGGGCAGCGTTTTTGGCCACGATGCTGGCGTTGGCAGCCATGTTGCCGGCAATACCACCGGCGTGGAAAGTACGAAGTGTCAGCTGCGTACCCGGCTCACCGATAGACTGGGCGGCAATGACGCCGACAGCCTCGCCCTTCTGCACCATGCGGCTGGTGGCCAAGTTGCGGCCATAGCACTTGGCGCAGACGCCCTTCTTCGACTCGCAGGTCAGCACCGAGCGGATCTCCACACTCTCGATGGGCGAATCCTCAATCTTCTGGGCAATGGCTTCGGTAATCTCCTCGCCACCGGCCACAATGAGTTCGCCGGTAGTGGGATGGATGATATCGTGTACAGACACACGGCCCAAGATGCGCTCGAAGAGCGTGGCAATCACTTCATCATTGTTCTTCAATGCCGTGCATACCAGGCCGCGCAGCGTGCCGCAGTCTTCTTCATTGATGATCACGTCGTGCGACACATCGACCAGACGACGGGTCAAGTATCCGGCATCGGCCGTCTTCAAGGCGGTGTCGGCCAGACCCTTACGGGCACCGTGGGTGGAGATGAAGTACTCCAGCACCGAAAGACCTTCCTTAAAGTTCGACAAGATGGGGTTCTCGATAATCTGGCCGCCTTCGGCACCTGCCTTTTGCGGCTTGGCCATCAGACCACGCATACCGGAGAGCTGACGAATCTGCTCCTTCGAACCACGGGCGCCTGAATCCAGCATCATATAGACTGAGGTGAAGCCCTGGTCGAGGGCGGAAATGGTTTGCATCAGGATGTTGGACAACTCGGAGTTGACGTGTGTCCAAATATCGATCACCTGGTTGTAACGCTCGTTGTCGGTGATGAAACCCATGTTATAGTTGTTGATCACTTGCTCTACCTCTTCATAGCCCTTCTGGACGAGTGCCTCCTTCTCCTTGGGGATGATGATATCGCCCAAGTTGAACGACAAGCCGCCCTTGAAGGCCATGTAGTAACCCAAGTTCTTGATGCCATCGAGGAAGTCGGCAGCCTCGGCCACACCACAAACCTTGATGACGTGGCTGATGATGTCGCGGAGCGACTTCTTGGAGATGATGGTATTGATATAGCCGGCCTTGGCAGGCACAATCTCGTTGACGATGACACGTCCCACCGAAGTGTCGTGCATCATCTTGTCGACGATATTGCCCTCTTCGTCCACATCCTTCACCACGACACTGACGGGTGCATGGATGTCGCACTTGCCTTCGTTGTAGGCAATCAGCGCCTCTTCGGGGCCATAGAATGTCAGACCCTCACCCTTGGCACCCTTGCGAAGCTTGGTGATGTAGTAGAGGCCCAATACCATGTCCTGCGCAGGCACGGTGATAGGAGCACCGTTAGCAGGGTTCAAGATGTTGTGCGACTGCAGCATCAGCATCTGGGCTTCCAGCACGGCCTCGTTGCTCAAGGGCAAGTGTACGGCCATCTGGTCGCCATCGAAGTCGGCATTGAACGCCGTACATGCCAACGGGTGCAGCTGGATAGCCTTACCCTCAATCATCTTGGGTTGGAAGGCCTGGATACCCAGACGGTGAAGTGTCGGGGCACGGTTCAGCAAGACGGGATGTCCCTTCATGACATGCTCCAGGATGTCCCAAATCACGGCTTCCTTGCGGTCCACAATCTTCTTGGCGCTCTTCACGGTCTTCACAATGCCGCGCTCGATGAGCTTGC
>CAMGAL010000388.1 GCA_946007445.1 uncultured Mediterranea sp. | reverse complement strand
GCTTCGGCCGACCTCTCCAACTCCGACAAGACCGACGGCTTCCTGAAGAAGACCCACGCCTTCACCAAGGGCGACTTCAGCGGTGCCTTCTTCCAAGCTGGTGTGGCTGAGTTGACCATGGCCTGCTGCTGCATCGGTATGGCCCTGCATGGCGGTGTCATCCCGGCTTGCGGCACCTTCTTCGTCTTCTCCGACTACATGAAGCCGGCTGTTCGCATGGCTGCCCTCATGGAGGTACCCGTCTAGTTCATCTGGCCTCACGCTGCCTTCCGTGTAGGCGAAGACGGCCCCCCGCACGAGCCTGTGGAGCAACAGGCACCAATCCGCCTGATGGAGAAACTGAAGAACCACAACGGACACAACTCCACCCTCGTGCTCCGTCCGGCCGATGCCGAAGAGACCACCGTGGCCTGGCGTCTGGCTATGGAGAACACCGCGACTCCCACCGCTCTCATCTTCTCCCGTCAGAACATCGCCAACCTGCCCGAAGGCAACGACTATGCCCAGGTGGCCAAGGGTGCCTACATCGTAGCCGGCTCTGAAGAGAATCCCGATGTCATCCTCGTGGCTTCCGGTTCCGAAGTCTCCACCCTGGTGGCCGGTGCCGAACTGCTGCGCAAGGACGGTGTCCGCGTACGCATCGTCTCTGCCCCCTCCGAAGGCCTCTTCCGCAACCAGTGCCCCGACTATCAGGCCAGCGTCCTCCCTGCCGGAGCCAAGGTGTTCGGTCTGACCGCCGGTCTGCCCGTCAATCTGCAAGGATTGGTTGGTGCCAATGGAAAGATATGGGGATTGGAGTCCTTCGGATTCTCTGCTCCCTACAAGGTGCTCGACGAGAAGTTAGGCTTCACTGCCACCAATGTCTATGAGCAAGTGAAGGCCATGCTGTAACGTATCATTCAAACAAATCACTCGATATGAAAACTATAGGAATCTGCTCCGATCATGCCGGTTTTCTGCTGAAACAGTATGTAAAGCAATGGTTGGAAGCCAAAGGAATGGAATACAAGGACTTTGGCACTTACTCCACCGAGAGTGTGGACTACCCCGACTTTGCCCATCCCATGGCACAGGCCATCGAATCAGGCGAATGCTTTCCCGGCATAGCCATCTGCGGTAGCGGAAACGGCATCAGCATGACGCTCAACAAGCACCAGGGCATCCGTGCCGCCCTCTGCTGGTGTGCAGATATTGCTGAGTTGGCCCGCCAGCACAACGATGCCAACGTATTGGTCATGCCCGGACGTTTCATCACCAACAACGAGGCCGACCGCATTCTGGCCAAGTTCTTCAGCACACCGTTTGAAGGTGGACGCCACCAGCGCCGTGTGGAGAAAATACCTGTAAAGGAATAAATACTTGAAGTGGGTATCAGAAAGGATAGCCCACTGCAAAATGAAATGCGAAGTCGCGACTGAACTTTGGATGAACAATCGGGTATCGGTCGCGACCGCTTTCATAAATGGGGTTAATGGCCTTCATACCTCCATCGAAACGGATGATGAAGAAGTCGAGGTCCATGCGCAAGCCTACACCATAGGCCACAGCGATCTCTTTGTAGAAACTGCTGAATCGGAACTGACCACCGGGTTGGTCTTCATAGTTGCGTAGCGTCCAGATGTTTCCTGCATCGACAAACAGAGCTCCGCGGAACTTCCAGAAGAGACGCGTCCGATACTCCACACTGGCATCGAGCTTGATGTCACCCGACTGATTGAGAAAATTCCCATCGCCTGGGAACATACCAGGGCCCAAAGACCGCACCGACCAACCACGCACACTGTTGGCACCACCGGAGAAGAAGCGTTCTTCGAAGGGCACCACCCCGGCATTGCCATAAGGAATGGCGATACCGGCTCCGATGTGATAGGCAATGGTGTTCCGGTTGTCAATGCGCAGATTGCGGGCATAGTCAAATTCAGCCTTCACATATTGGGCAAAGGGGATGTTCAGCACCGAATACTCCCCTTCTTTGTTTTGCTGCATCTTGCTCAGGCGAGCTATCAGGTAGAGCAGATTGCCGGCTGACTCGAAATTGAAACGCACCGAATGGGAGTTGGCTGCAACGGTGTTGTTCACCAGGCTGCGGCCGGCACTGTTGTACGAATAGCTATAACCCGTACGTACAATAAGACGATCCTCGTAGTTGTACTTCAGAATCTGATTCTGCTGGTTGCCGAGGAACTTGTTCTTGAACTCCTCGGAAATCCACGGCATGTAGAGGTAGTTCAGGTCAATGAGGTCAATGCGGTGCTGCGAGCGCTGCTGCTGGGTGCTCCAGCGATAGCTCCAACCGGCAGAAGCCACAATACGGGTAAACTCGGGACGGAACTGATAGTTGTACTGCAAGCCCAACTCGGACGTAGCCCGAATCCGGTTCTTGAAGTCAGCCGATAGGAAGGGGAACATGAAGCGGGGGAAATGGATGGTGGCCTCAGCCCCCAGTTCCGTATAGTCTTCATGCCGGTAGCCGCTCTGCAATCCCGACACGGCCTCGTAGGCACCACGCAGCTTCAGCGTGAAGCTCTCCGACCCCTTGAACAGATTC
>CAMGAL010000387.1 GCA_946007445.1 uncultured Mediterranea sp. | reverse complement strand
CAAGCTCCGCGCCGTGTTCAATCTCGTCCGGCGGTAGAACCTGCTCGTCCGTCACGTTTCCTACTTGTCTTTCAATTGCCACCACTCGCCGGTCATTTTTCTCCAAGGCGACGAGGTCACCACCCGCCAAGCTCTGGGCACCGTCCACAGCGACCCCTCGCGCAACGGCTACACCCTGCTGCACTTCCAGCTGCGCAAGGAGAAGGAGAAGCTCAATCCCGAGTTGTGGCTGCAGAAGTAGCGAAGCCCCAGTCCTATTTATCATTGTAATGTCCTTCGACTTCTTAAAAATGCTTTATCGCTAACAAAATGTCATCGCATAGGTCTGCCCTATAGGTTTCGTTATCGGTAGGCGGAGGCAATGGGGGCGGACCTGTGTGTCCGCCCTGAACCCCACCCACTTTGTGCATCCAGAGGGTGTATTCTCTTTTTATATAAACCGATGGACTACAGCAGCCGGAACTCGTAGCCCTCTTCCTTCAGGAAGTCGATGGCACGGGGCAGGGCGTACTGCAGGTTGCCGTTGCTCCACGACTTGAGCGAATCGTGGAAGGTGATGATGGAGCCGTTGCGGGCGTAGCGCATCACGTTGGCCAGCACCTGAGGACCGCGCAGCTTCTTGCTGTAGTCGCGCGTCACGAGGTCCCACATGATGATTTTGTAGCGCTGGCGCAGCTTGAAATACTGCCCCCAGAACATGTGGCCGTGGGGTGGGCGGAAGAGGTCGGTCTCCATCATGATGTTGGCCTGGTCGGCATTGGCCATGTATTTGGCGGGCGAGAACTTGATGCCCTGAATGTGGTTGAACGTATGGTTGCCGATGCGGTGACCACGCTCCACCACCTGCCGGAACACCTCGGGGTGCTTGCGGATGTTGTCGCCCACCATGAAGAAGGTGGCCTTGATGGAGTGGCTGTCCAGCAGGTCGAGCACCCAGGGTGTCACCTCGGGGATGGGCCCGTCGTCGAAGGTCAGGTAGACGGCCTTCACCTCAGGGTCCATCCGCCAGATGGCACCGGGATAGAGCTTGCGTACGAATTCGGGTGGCTGTTCGATAAACATGTCACTTCATCCGTTCGGAGTAGAGGGCATAGAGCTCTTCTACCTTGCGTTCATACGTATCGGCCAGTGCGGAGCCGTGCTCGCGCATGATCTTCACTTCGGCAGCCAGGATGCGCCAGTGGTACTCGAAGTCGTAGGAGGAGTTGTAGAACTGGTTGTCGTCGAAGCTCAGATACCAGGTCATGTACTCCACCGACTTGTCGGCCAGTGCCTTCATGATGGCGTCGGCTTGCTCCTTCCGGCTCAGTTTGTAGGAGGCTTCTGCCAGCTGCACGGCACCATTCTGCCAGTCGTAGGGCACGTTGTAGGCAGGTACCACCTTCTCGGCATAGTCGAGGGCGGCCAGCGCCTTCTCCGTCTTTCCCTCCTTCATGAGCTGCTGTATCAGCTGCGAGAAGATGCGGCGATGGGTGTAGCACATGCGCATGGCGTTCTCGTCGATGTAGAGGCCGGGCTTGTCGATGCCGCCGAACTTGAACTTGTTCATCAGGTTGTCGTACATCTTCTCGCTGTCCACCTTCACGCCGGTCTTGGCGTTGTCGAAGGGGGTGAAGCGGTAGGCCAGACCCTCCTGGATGAAGTAGTTGTCCAGCCCCAGCTGGTTGTCGGCTCCCACGCTGACGGCGATGTAGAGGGGGCGTTCCCAGTTGCCCTCGGCCAGCATCTCGAGCATCATCAGTTCGCTCTTGTAGAGCGCTCGCTTGGGGTGGTAGTTGCCGCTGCCGTCCTTGGTGCGGAGCTTGATGGGCATGTAGTCGGGGATGCTGTCGCCGGGCATCAGCATACCGCTGCGGCGCACGGCCTCCTTGTCCACCTTGAGGACGATGCTGTCGGTGGGGATGACCTTCAGCTCCTCGTCCTTGGCGTTGCGCACCCAGTGGTTGAGGATGTTCTTCAGCTCATAGGGATTCTCGCCGAACTCCTTCTTCACGTTGATGAGGGCTTCGGGGTTCTGTCCGCTCAGCACCTGCTTCTCGGCCTCGGCATAGAGCTGGTCGATGCTCTTCTTGTACTCCGGACGGATGGGGATGTAGTCGTTGGTGCCCTCCACATAGTCCTTGCGCTCCCACGAGATGGGCAGCGAGGGAGAGTCGTAGGCCGGACGGCGCATCTGGTCGATGTACCAGTCGGTCTGCAGGTAGGAGAGGTTGCAGGTGCGGGTATCGGTGCGGAAACTCTCAGTCTCCTGGTTGTACCACAGGGGGAAGGTATCGTTGTCACCGTTGGTGTAGATGATGGGGTTACCCTGCTCCTGGAGCGACATCAGGTAGTTCTGTACGAAGTCGCGGCAGAGGTATCGGTCGCTGCGGTCGTGGTCGTCCCAGGTCTGTGAAGCCATTTGGATGGGTACCAGCAGGCAGACCAGCGAAATCAGGGCCGCTTGCAGGGCCGATTTTCTCTTCGTACCTTCTATCAGGGCTGCCACACCCATGCCAATCCAGATGGCGAAGGCGTAGAACGAGCCGGCGTAGGCGAAGTCGCGTTCGCGCGA
>CAMGAL010000386.1 GCA_946007445.1 uncultured Mediterranea sp. | reverse complement strand
ACCTTGCAGATGGCATACGAGAAAGATACGGTGCTGACAGCCTACCACACCATTGAACGGAGTGGTAGGCAGACGCTGTCGCTGGCTGCCGACACGATGGGGGCCATCAAGGAGGTGAGGGGATGTATCTACCTGCCTGCCCGCTCCCGCAGCCGGGTGGCCTGGATAGACCGTATCTCCCTGATGCGCTACCATGCTCACGACAGTCTGGTGGTGGCTACGGACTCAACGGCTGTAGAGGCTGATACGATTCCTGCCCAGCCGGCGAAAGCTGTGGAGCAGGAGCCCGAGCAACAGCCAGCCCAACCTACGCCCCGACAACCGAGGCGTCCACGACCCAACGGCGTGTTGCGCGAGTCAGGAGGAGCCTCATGAGACGATACGCTTCGCACTACCTGATTCACCCGTCGCTGGGGATGCTCAAGCAGCAGATTGTGGAGGTGGAGCAGGGAGTGGCGGTGTGCCATTACCCGCTGACCGAGGAGTTGGAAAATGTGGAGTGGGTTCCAGGCGTCATCACGCTGGAACCCGATGGGCAGGGCCGGTTGTGCCCTGTCTGGATGTACCCTTACGACTTTACGAACCAACGCACTGTCGCCGAAACTCAGCGCAGACGATTGCCGTAGCGATGGCGACGTTGAGCGATTCCGATGTGTCGCGGCCTGCGGGATAGTTGGGGATATAGAGCTTGCGGTTGACCAGGCTACGGACTTCGGCACTCAGCCCATTGCCCTCGTTGCCCATCACAATCAGTCCATGAGGGGTGATGGATTGGTGATAGAGATTGTCGCCGTCAAGCAGTGTGCCGTAGACGGGGAGTGACGGATGTCGCCGAATGAGGTCGGGTAGGGAGGTGTAGCACACGCGGACCCGCGCCAAGGCACCCATGGTGGCCTGTACGCACTTGGGATTGTACACATCGACCGTATCGGGCGAACAGAAGAGATGCTCGATGCCAAACCAATCGGCCACCCGCAGGATGGTGCCCAGGTTGCCGGGGTCCTGCACACCGTCGAGTGCCAGACAGAGGGCATGAGCGGGAATAAGGGGGGCCGCCTCGTCGGCAGGCATCTCGAAGAGTGCCAGCACCTGTTGAGGAGCCTTCAGCAAGCTGGCCTTGCAGAGCTCCTCGTCCGTGACTTCCACCACCTCGTCGGCAGGTAGGTGTCCATGCTCTCCCTCCAACCACGAAGCTGTGGCGACGAGAAGTCTGCAGGGGAAGTGTCCCAGCAGGTCGCCCACCAATTTGGGCCCTTCGGCCAGGAAGAGGCCTTCCGCCTTGCGGTATTTCTTCAACTCCAGCGAGTGGATGTACTTGATACGGTTTTTGCTCAGTGCCATAGTCGGTATGCAGTTTCTGGAAAATTCGTGGCGCAAAAGTACGTCTTTTATTTCATGTATAGAAAAAAACAAATATCTTTGTGACCATTTTCAAGCACTTTCAGATGAAAAAGAGTATCATAGGAGTATGGATGGCCCTGACGCTGCTGGCCTCGTGCACAACGACCAAGTATGTGCCCGATGGCTCCTATCTGCTCGATGAAGTGCATATTGAGACGGACAATCGGGAGGTGAAACCTTCGGCTTTGTCGCTCTATGTCCGTCAGAATCCCAATTCCAAATGGTTCAGCCTCTTCAAGACGCAGCTCTACGTCTACAACTGGTCGGGACCCGACTCTACTCAATGGGCCAATCGCCTGTGCCGCAAGTGGGGGGATGCTCCCGTGATCTACAGTGAGAAGGAGGCGATCCGTTCTGCTGAGGAGATGCAGAAGGCGGTGCAGAATATGGGCTTTATGGGAGCCAAAGTGGAGCGGCATGACCAGCGGGGGAAGAAGAAACTGAAGCTGACCTACTCCGTAAAGACCGGTCGCCCCTATCGGGTGCGCTCGCTCCGCTACGACATCGGGGACGAACGCATCGGCAGCTATCTGCAGAAGGATTCCATCCACTCGCTGCTGGCCGAGGGGATGCTGTTCGACGTGAACCAACTGGATGCCGAACGCCAACGCATCACCGACTGGCTGCAACAGAATGGCTACTACAAGTTCAACAAGGAGCACATCTCCTATACGGCCGACACCGTGCGGGGCAGTTATCTGGTGGACTTGACCCTGCACGTGGCGCCCTTTGTGCAGCGAGGTGAAGAGCAGCCTATGCCGCACCGTCAGTACTACATCGGGAAGGTCAACTTCATTACCGACTACAATGTGATGGAGTCGTCCAACTTGAGCAGCATCGAAGTCAACGACTCCATCCACTATCGGGGGATGCCCATCTACTATAAGGACCACCTCTATCTGCGTCCCAAGGTGCTGGCCAACAACCTGCGTTTTGAGCCGGGGATGCTCTACAATGAGCAGCAGGTGCAGCGCACCTACTCCAACTTCGGCCGTCTGCAAGCCTTGAAGTACACCAACATCCGCTTCTTTGAGAACCAGATAGGCGATACGGCCACGCTCAATGCATACGTGATGTTGACCAAGAACAAGCAGCAGTCCATTTCGTTTGAGGTGGAAGGCACCAATTCGGCCGGGGATTTGGGAGCAGCCGCCT
>CAMGAL010000385.1 GCA_946007445.1 uncultured Mediterranea sp. | reverse complement strand
GGAACAGCTCGGTAGGGGTTTCCGAAGAGAGTAGCAAGGAAATCAGCCGGCGAATGGTCTCGGAAGGAAGTATCTTGCCGGCATGGGCAGCAAAGGGGGCAAGGCCTATCCACCGACCAGAATGGGCAGGCAACATCAAGGTCGCAAATTGGCAGACATCTCCCCTACCCTGTCCATAGATGGAGCGGAACGGAAATTCCTCCACGCCCCAACCCAGACGAGTAAACACATCAGCGTAACGCTGGAAGGAGGTAGGCAACGGATGGGAGTGGAGATAGCCCTTGCGAATGAGTGCCCGCTTCTCGCTACGCCCTTTGCGAATAGAAGCCACCCGTTTCCCATGCAAGGCAAAGAGAGTGCGTAACAACTGGGTGCGCAGCACGTCGTGCAAATCGGCCACAGCGTCATAGCCCTCCGCCTTCAGCTCGCAGAAGAGACGATAAAGTCCCTTGATTCCGGAATATCGCTTGAGGTCAACTCCGCGAAAATGCACATTGGACGGCATTCCCACCAACAGAGGCTGTACAAAAAGACGGCTCAGCAAGGTAATCTCCACTTCAGGATAGCGTCGAGCCACCGCGTCGATGACGGGTACAGTCATGGCAACGTCGCCCAATGCCGAAAAGCGGATGGCCAACAGTTTCATTTCTTTGTGCCGTAGAGTACAGGGTTCAGGGCCGGGTCGTTGTACATCTTCATCTGTTTATAGACCTTCATGTACTTACGTCCTGCCTCGATGTCGGCTATCAGTTGGTCGATAGCCGCAGAAAGATCCTTCTGCTGTTCCAGCAAGATGGTCAGTTTCGATTGGCACTGCTCGCGGTGGGCTGCATCCACATCCATACGGTTCACCTCCTGCTGCATATGGAAAATCTTCAGCGCCAAGATCGAAAGCCGGTCAATGGCCCACGCCGGGCTTTCCGTATTGATAGAAGCATCCGCAGATGGCTTCACCTCCTTGTATTTATCGAGAAAATAGCTGTCTATCAGCTCTACCAAATCCGTTCGGTCCTGGTTGGACTTGTCAATACGGCGCTTCAGTAGCAAGGCATCCTTGGGATCAATCTGCGGGTCGCGGATGATGTCCTCCAAGTGCCATTGCACAGTGTCTATCCAATTCTTCAGATAGAGGTAGTACTCGATGCTTTTCAGCGGATAGGGATTGCTGATGGGGGTGTCCACATGATCCTTCTTGTGATAGTCAAGAATGGACTCTACGAAAATGCGGTTGCTCAGTTCGGTAAAACTCATGATACTCTCGTTGTCTGGTTAGGTTTATAATTAGGCAAAGATAGACCTTTCTTTCATACCAAGCAACTGTTAGAACTTATTTTTTATCTCTAGGAAGACAAAAGGCAAAATGTCGTCCATTCCTGTGATAAATAGCAGGTGAGCGACGACTGATAGTAGAAAAAACATCATGCAAACAGACAGAATTGAACTGCGACCCTGGATGGAGAGCGATGCGGAAGACTTATACCGGTACGCCTCAGACCCCGATGTCGGGCCTCGTGCCGGATGGCCGCCCCACCAGTCGATAGAAGAGAGCCGGGAAGTGATCCGCACCTTGTTTCAGAACGAGAGCACATGGGCCATTGTGTGGCGAAAAACGGGAGAAGTAATAGGAGCCATCGGTTACGGTTCATCGTGCGATTGTAACTTGCCGTCACGAGAAGGAGAACCAACCATCGGCTATTGGATAGGTCGCCCCTATTGGGGACGAGGTATCTGCACGGAAGCCTTGCAATTGATGGTGACGCATATACGCCGCACGACAGACATACCATCCCTCATTAGCGGACATTTCTCCGACAATCCTGCTTCGGGTCGAGTCATGGAGCATTGCGGTTTCCTACCCACCAGAGAAGAGTGCACCGATGACTCGCTTTATGGCGGAGCCGGTAAACAGATTCGGGTGCTACGACTGGAACTATAGCCAAAACGTAACCTCCTTTCAAATAAAAAGCCGCCCCAATCACTGGGACGGCTTTTGCTACCTATTAGAATAGTTGACTTATTCAGCTTTTGCCTCTTCGGCAACGGGAGCTTCAGCAACAGGAGCTTCAGCTGTTGCAGCGCTCTTCTTCGAACGACGGGTACGAGTAGCTTTCTTTGCCACCTTGTCCTTCGCCATGTTCTCGTTGTAGTCAACGAGCTCAATGAAGCACATTTCAGCGTTGTCACCCAGACGGTTGCCGGTCTTGATGATACGCGTGTAACCGCCCGGACGGTCAGCAATCTTCACAGAGATTTCTTTGAACAATTCAGTTACAGCATATTTGTTCTGCAAGTAGCTAAATACCACACGACGCGAGTTTGTCGTATCGTTTTTAGACTTGGTGATCAGAGGCTCTACGAATTTCTTCAGAGCTTTGGCCTTAGCCACGGTCGTAGTGATTCTTTTGTGCTGAATCAAAGAACACGCCATATTAGCCAACATAGCGTTTCTATGAGAGGCAGTACGACCCAAATGGTTGAATTTCTTATTATGTCTCATTGTTTATTCTTTATCTAATTTATATTTAGAAATATCAGTTCCAAACGACAGATTCAGACT
>CAMGAL010000384.1 GCA_946007445.1 uncultured Mediterranea sp. | reverse complement strand
TAACATAAATTCATTCTATGGAAAGAAAGCGTCAACTACTACTTCAGAGCCTACATTAAGAATACACTACCCTCTATATACCTGCGCCACTACCACTCCAACCATTTCTATTGGGACGATGACGACCTGAGCAAAGAGATGCGCACCCGCGTGGAAGGCGAACTGAACCTGGAGAGATGGCACAGCAACCTGAAGGTCGGGATAGAAAACATCAAGAACTACACTTATCTGAACGGACATTCCCTGCCTACGCAGTTCGATGGCAACGTACAGGTGCTCTCGGCCACCCTGCGCCAGGATTTCCACATGGGCATCTTCCACCTGGAAAACGAAGTGACCTGGCAGAAGTCCACGGAAGAATCGGTGCTGCCCCTGCCGCAACTCTCGCTCTATCACAACCTCTACCTGCAGACGGCCATCGCCCGCAAGGTGCTGGGTGTGCAACTGGGTGCCGACCTGCGCTACTTCAGCAAATACTACGCACCCGCCTACACACCTGCCCTGCAGCAATTCCATGTGCAAGCCGACAACGACCGAGTGGAGATAGGCGGCTATCCGTTGGTCAATGTCTATGCCAACCTGATGCTGAAGCGCACCCGCATCTTCCTCATGATGTATCATGTGAATGCAGGTATGGGCTCGCGCAACTACTTCACCGTGCCCCACTATCCGCTCAATCCGCGGATGCTGAAGATCGGACTTTCGTGGAACTTCTATGACTAACTCCTCATCCTTATTCCCCTATGAACCGAATCAAACTACTCCGTTATTTCCTGCTGGGAGCTACGGTAGCCCTTGTGAGCATGTGGCTATCCCGTCATTCGGGCGAGGAACCGGCTTCTTACCCCTCGCGCGACTACAAAGCCATTGCCGAGGAGGGTGTGCTGCGCGTCACCACCGAGTACAACCCCATCAACTTCCACGCTACGGCCGACACCACGGCAGGCTTTCAGTATGAATTAGCTCAAGCCTTTGCACGCGACCACGGCTTGCAGGTGGAGTTTCTGCCCCAAGCCAGTCCGGAGCAACAACTGACAGCGCTGTCCGAAGGGAGATGTGACCTCATTGCAGGATTGCTCAGCACCAGCCTGCTGAAAGACACCTTACTGCTCAGCAGCGCCGTGGCCTACAACAAACAGGTACTGGTGCAGCGTGAGCCAGCCTCCATCGACGACAGCACCTACGTGAAGAGCCTGTTGGGACTGGCCGGCAAGACCATCCATGTGGCCAAAGGGTCGCCCTCCATCCTGCGCATACACAACCTGGCCGGTGAGATTGGCGACACTATCTATATCCAAGAGGTGGAGCGATACGGTGCCGAGCAGCTAGTAGCCATGGTGGCACACGGCGACATCGACTATACCGTGTGCGACGAAAGCATCGCCCTCAGCCTGGCCGACAGCCTGCCTCAGATTGATGTCCACACCCCGCTGAGCTTCACCCAATTCTATGCTTGGGGAGTGAGCAAGCACTCTCCTGCCCTGCTCGACAGCATCAACCACTGGTTGCAACAGTTCAAGCAAGGCAAAGAGTACAAGAGACTCTACCGAAAGTATTATTGAGCTTATCTCACTACAAAGGAGTTAAGGAGATAAAGGAGTTATTACTTCGCTGCGCTCCATGAGGAGTTAAAGCCAATAGTTAGGGCATTGGCGTTAACTACTTCTCTCATTCCAACGAGGCAATCTCGTTCAGCCACAACTCCGACGAGGCATCGCTGGGCATACGCCAGTCGCCACGCGGACTGATGGAGATGCTACCCACCTTGGGCCCATCCGGCAGACACGAGCGCTTGAACTGCTGGTTGAAGAAGCGGCGGAAGAAGGTGGAAAGCCACTTTCGGATAGTTTCGTCATCATAGCTGCCCGCAAAGGTTCGCTGAGCCAAATAGTAGATCTTGGAAGGACGGAATCCGCAACGCAGGAAGTGATAAAGGAAGAAGTCGTGGAGCTCATAGGGGCCTACCAAGTCTTCGGTAATCTGCTTTATTGTACCATCGGCTGCAGCAGGAATCAGTTCCGGACTGATGGGGGTGTCCACGATATCCAGCAAGGTGGCACGCGAGGCAGCATCCACATCATGCTCGGCCACCCAAGTGACGAGGTGCTTCACCAACGTCTTGGGCACACTGGCATTGACGCCATACATGGAGATGTGGTCGCCGTTGTAAGTGGCCCACCCGAGAGCCAGTTCCGAGAGGTCACCTGTACCTACCACGAGCCCCCATGTCTGGTTGGCAATGTCCATCAGCACCTGCGTGCGCTCGCGGGCCTGCGAATTTTCGTACACCACATTATGATTGTCCGCATCGTGGCCGATGTCCTGGAAGTGCTGCAGGCAAGCCTCCTTGATGCTCACCTCGCGCAGGGTAACACCCAGCGACTGCATCAGGTTCACCGCATTGTCGTGCGTGCGGTCGGTCGTGCCGAATCCGGGCATGGTGACTCCGATGATGCCCTTACGCGACCAGCCCAACTTATCGAACGTCTTGGCACACCCCAGAAGGGCCAAGGGAGAATCCAGTCCGCCCGAAATACCTACCACCGCACTCTTGGCTTGCGTATGTAC
>CAMGAL010000383.1 GCA_946007445.1 uncultured Mediterranea sp. | reverse complement strand
TTTCCGACGGAAGGCGGGGAGGGGCGCGAGGGCGAGGGTGGCGGTGAGCAGGCCCGGCTCGCCGGCGGGACAGGCGGCCACGGTGCGCCCATAGGCATCGATCAGGGCGGTGCCGCCATTGTACTCGCAGGTGGGGTCGCTGCCTACACGGTCTACGCCGCACACGTAGCACTGGTTCTCTATGGCACGGGCACGGAGCAGGAGGTCCCAAGGGGCGCGACGGCTGGTGGGCCAGGAGGCTACGTAGAGCGCTACGTCGTAGGCATCGGGGCCCTCGGCGGCGTTGCGGGCAAAGATGGGGAAGCGCAGGTCGTAGCGCACCTGCAAGAGGAAGCGCACGCCACGCCACTCTACGACGACCTTTTGCCGGCCGGCCGTGTAGCGGTGGTGCTCACCGCCGTAGGTGAAGAGGTGGTGCTTGTCGTAACAGGTGACTTCGCCGGTGGGCTTCACGAAGTAGAAGCGGTTGTAGAAGCGGCCGTCGGCCTCGGTGGCCACGCTGCCTGCCAGGGCGGCATCCATCCGGACGGCCATCTGCTTCATCCACTGCAGGGAGGAGCCGTCGCGCTCGGCGATGCCCTCGGGTTGGGTGGCGAAACCGGTGCTCCACATCTCGGGCAGCACGTAGAGGTCGCTGGGAGCCGCTGCCAGGATGGCCTGCTCGGCGGCTTGCTGATTGGCCGTGGGGTCTCCCCACACGATGTCTTGTTGCAAGAGGGTGATGGTCATGGGTGGTCTTGGTTGAATTGTTTCATACGTTCTTCCAGAATGGGGTAGAGCTCGTCGCGCATCCGTGAGGTGCAGGCTCTGACGCCTTGTTGCAACGAACCGGTGGTGTCCAGATTGATGCTCGACACGCCGTAGCCTATCAGCTCCTTCACCAGCTCGGAGCCGCTCAGACCCGGATAGGAGAGGGAGAAGAAGAAGCCGTCGCCTATCGGTTCGCTCACGTCGGTGGGATAGGTGATGGTGAAGCCGTTGTCGCAGAATATCTGCTTCATCTTCCGGGCCCGGATGGCATACTCCTTGGTGTCTTCCACAAAGTTGATGGTGCCCTCGCAGCTCAGGCGGAGCATCTCGGCATATCCCATCTGGGTGGTGGCCGTGCAGCCGGAGGTGATCATGTACTGGATGCTGGCGATGAAGGTGGGGCCGAACACGCCCTCGTCGTTGTATCGCTGCACGAAGGCGGGGAACCGACGGTCGAACAGGCGGTCGGAGATGCAGACCAGGGCCATGCGCTGGCCGGCATAGGAGAAGATCTTGGAGGAGGAGAGCATGAGCAGGTAGTTGTCCGTATAGCGGGCCACGGTGCGCACATAGGGCGGACGGTAGGGGTGGCTTAGGTCGTGACGGCTGTCCATGGCAAAGTAGGCCAGGTCTTCCATGACGATGACGTCGTGGCGGGTGGCCAGTTCGCCGATGATCTGCAGTTCCTCCTCCTCCAGCGAAATCCAGGCTGGATTGTTGGGGTTGCTGTAGATGATGGCTGCGATGTCGCCTGCGCTGAGTTCCGCTTCGAGCTTGGCACGCAGTGCCTGGCCGCGATAGGGGAAGATGTCGAACTCTCTCCACTCGATGCCCAAGACGCGGAGCTGGGACTTCTGGATGGGAAATCCGGGGTCGATGAAGAGCACCTTGCCCAGCTGGGGATAGGCCTTGCGCTGGCAGCAGGCGATGAAGCTGCCGAACGAGCCGGCCACGCTGCCGACCGTGGGAATACAGGCGCGGGGGGAGATGTCGATGTCGATGAAGGCCTTGACAAAGCGGCTGGCTGCCTCCTTCAGCTCGCCGATGCCTGCGGCGGGTGGATATTGGGCGCCGATGCCGGCATCGAGGGCGCGCTTTTCGGCCTCTATGCCATAGCGGTTGGCGGGCAGCCCCGGCGACCCTTGGTCCATGCGGATGAAGGGGATGCCTGTCTTCTGCTCCAGATACTGCGCCACCAGCAGCGTCTCGCCGATGGTGGCGTGAGAGAGGTCGGCCACGTGGTTCACCCGGGCCGCCTCTTCCACTAATGCGTCACTGAAAATCTTCATTTCTGCTTGTTTACTTCCAGTTGATCAGGTGGGTACGCTTGTCGTTGACGTGCTTGGCCTTGCCGTTGGAACGCTCGATGCTGCCGGGAGGCAGGATGTGGATGTTGGGCTTGATGCGACAGACGGACACCAACGGGTCGTAGAGTGGCTTGATGAAGGGCATCTGCTTGGCCGGATTGGGCGAGAAGTACTCGTCGCGCAGCTCCACGTCGAGGTCGAAGGTGTCTTCGTTGTCCTTGCGGTCCACGGTGATGAAGTATTGGGGCGTATAGACGGTGAATTCGGAGAGGACGGACTCAATCTGCGACGGGAAGACGTTGACACCGCGGATGATGAGCATGTCGTCTGATCGGCCCAGAATCTTGCCGATGCGCACGGCGGTACGGCCGCACTTGCAAGGCTCGTAGATGAGGTGGGTGAGGTCGCGGGTGCGGTAGCGCAGGATGGGCATGGCCTCTTTGGTCAGCGAGGTGAACACCAGTTCGCCCTCTTCGCCGGGTGCCACGGGCTGCAGGGTATCGGGGTTGAAGATGTCGGGATAGATCATATC
>CAMGAL010000382.1 GCA_946007445.1 uncultured Mediterranea sp. | reverse complement strand
CTGAGGAACGGGTACAGGAACTGATGGGGCGCTTTACTACGTTGATGATGGAGCAACAGCTCTATGCTGATGCCTCGATAACCGTTGCGACAGTGGCTGAACGATTGGGTACCAATCGCACCTATCTCTCCAAAGCAATCAACGAGTCAACGGGCAAGAGCTTTCCGCAGGTGGTGAGTGAGTATCGCATCAGGCAAGCTATTGCTGAGATTTCCGACCTCAAGGCCAACAAACCCCTCAAACAAATAGCTGGTGAAGTGGGCTTTAATTCGATCTCTACGTTCTATGCCACTTTTCAGACTGTGGTGGGGATGTCACCAGCACGCTATCGAGCCAAGTTGAAGGAGGTCTCTCAGTAGCGGTTCTGCGAGAAATGAATCCCACATTCCATCCCCGGCTGGATGTTTTTTCTATCTCCATTTGTTACGGAGAGCGTTAATCCTGTTCACTTTTCAGATTTCGGGAGAACTGCACCGGGGTCAGACCCGTAATCTGCTTGAACTGCCGGTAGAACGTGGTACGGGACGGAAAGCCCGCTTTGGCTGAAAGTTCCTCCATGGCTGTCCCTGGTTTCTCTCGACAGAGATAAAGTTCCAGCAGGTAGTTGACGCGGTATTCGGCCAGCCACATGTTGAAGTTGGTATGAGCAAACCGGTTGATGCAGAAGCTCATCTGTGTGCGGTTGGTACACATGAGCCGGCTCAGCTCTTCGAGCGTGAAGTGGGGATTGAGGAATGGCATCTCCTGCTCCATCATCAGCAGGGTACGTTGATAGAGCCTGTGGTAGGTCTCGTACATATCATCGTTGGGTGCGCTGCTCTCATGAGGGGTCGAGTCGTCATGGCTCTCCTCACTCTCCTTCTGCTCCAGGAGCAACTGCGACTGCAGGTTTATCGCCCGTATGGTGTCCTTCCACTCCAGGTGACGCCGTATGAGCGCTTCAAACAAGATGCGCATCTGCCGTTTCCGACGCCGCCAGAATAGCCAACCAGCGATGCAGAGCGTCAGCAGGAAGCATACTGCCATCAGGTAGAAGGCATTGGCCATCCGGCCAAGCCTCAATTCCCATGTCAGGCGTTGCACCTCCTGTTCCTTTTCTGCTACGTAGTTCTGCACGTAGTAGGCCGTCAGCTGTGATGAGGTACACCATTTGTAGAAGTCGTTGGTCAACCGATACCACGTGGGGAAGAGACGCATGATGAGATGTTGGTCGTCGCGGCTATGGTAGAGTTCCATCAGCCAGTTGACCGCATCATAGCACGTAATATCTTTCCTGTTCTCCACCAGTTGGAGCGCCTCGTTGTAGTACGCTTCAGCCCGTTGTGTCTGTCCGAGTCCGGTGAAAGCACGTCCCAGATTGAAGCAAATGACTTCGTAGCCTGCACTCTGCCTCTTCTTCTCTTCCAGCTGATGGCGTAGGGGGAGCAGCAGCTCGGTGGCTATGGCAGCCGAGTCGGGTATGGTAGCATACACCCAGCCGTTGCCGTTCGGTTAGAAATAGTGCAGTTTAGGTGGAAAACGGTCTTTGAGAGCAGGGTTGGCCTTCAGCAAGGCGTCCGTTAGTCGGATGAAACTTAGGGCCGAGTCGTTCTTCTCCTCGTTGCAATAAGCACCTGCTGCCATCAGTAGTCCGTCCACCATGACGAGTGAGTCACGCTGATAGGGCAGTAGCGTGCGCATCCGTTCGATATGGTGACGGGCTTGGTCGTGCATCCGCCAACTGGAATAGATGCCTACCAATGTGGAACAGAAGTTGAATTCCGACTGGTAGTCGTCCTGTTCCTTAGCTTGCTGTTTTCCTCGGATGACTGCTTCCAGCATCTTGTCGAGCTGGTTGGCGAGGAGGTAGTGACCGGCTTCCGTTTTGTAGATGGTGAGGCTTTGCCGGCGTTGCTGCTCGGTCAGTTCCTGGGGGTTCATGTTATGTAGTTCTTGCAGGATTTGTCCGATAGTGTCCAGATGGGCGGAGTGGTCAACCGAGTGCGCTTGGATAAAATGGATGCAGCTGTCAAACCGTGCTTGCAGCGGGGTGCTTCCACTGGTCAAGGAGCCGCCCCGCGTGCAGGATGAGAGCGCAAGTAGCCCCAAAAGGGTACACATGACATAAACGTAGATTCTTCTGTACATAATCGGTATTGTTTGAGGTTTTTTGATGCTTCAAAGATAGGCCAATTCTTCGTTTTATACCAAATTAAATGTCAATTATGTATCATTTGAAACTACATATTGATGATTTGGAACTGAAATCCCTTCCTTTTTCACTCCTGATAGGGCCTATCAGTTTCAGTCTTATCCACCGTGGCGACTCCTCAGGCCTGCCCACCGACGAGGAGATTGTAGCCAGGCTCACCGCATACTTCTCCACGCAAACGTACCTCACCCGCCGCAAACTGGAGAGCCTCTGCGGCATCCGAACCACGACGGCCGTACGTCTGCTGCGCCGCCTCCTTGATGAAGGCTTCCTCAGGAACGACGGTACCCGTCAGCAGCCCATCTACCTCCCCGTCCCAGGACACTATTTGCTCTTGTCGTGTGGGTTAGACGTTGAACCGGAAGTGCATGATGTCGCCATCCTGCACCACGTATTCCTTGCCC
>CAMGAL010000381.1 GCA_946007445.1 uncultured Mediterranea sp. | reverse complement strand
CCACGCAAGACGATGACGTGGTCTATCTGCTCTGAGTGCGGACGATTGCCCTTGATGATGTCGATGATGGCCTCTTCCTTCAGCGAGTTGTATTCCGCACAATGCCGCTCCAGCTTGAGGATGTTCTCTTCGAAGGCGCACATCTCTTCCTCATCGCCCAGCACCTTGATGACATTGCCCCTGGCCACAATGCGCAGCTTGGGGTACAGGGCCTTGATGAGTTGCATATTGGCATTGTTTACGCCATAAAAGACAACGGGGTCTATATCTTCTAAGACAATCAGTTTCTCTATCATTCGCTACATGTTGGTTTTCGTGGCGCAAAGATAGTGCAATTTGAGAGTATTATCAACAAGCCCGTTCTTTTTTTCTCTCGGGAGGAAAATTGCAGTTCCACGTCAGAAACTGTACCCGAAGCCTACATTCAGGTAAATGGGGTACATGGCAAACGAGATGGTGGTGAAATCTTTCTGGAAGATGTCGTTGAGTCCCCAGCTCAGGTCGCCGAATACCTTCAGATGCTTGAAGGCTTTCCAGTCGGCTCCTACCTGTACGCCCCACTGGAAGCGGCGGAGGTAATCGGAGAAATCATAGACACCAATGGCATCGCCTTCGAAGTTCACCCGGTCGCCTGTCGGTGTGTCCTTGCGCAGGTAGCCGTCGTAGACGTAGCCGCTGAAGTCGCGCGACAGCACATAGCCGGCATAGGCACCGCCCTTGAGGGTGACGCGATGGCTGAGCCGGTAGGCGGCCAGCAGGGGAACGCTGAGCGTGGAGTTCTGTACGCGGGTGCGCACACCGCCGGTCCAGTAGCCGCGCAGCTTGTTGCCATTCTCGCCGATGATTTCGGTATGGTAGTTCTTTACACCGGCCTTGGTGCGCATTCCCTTGTTCTCCAGCCGAATACCGCTGACAATACCCCAACGGTGCGTCTTGCCCAGCCACTTGGTGATGTTGCCTTCGAGCGTGACAGACAGCGGAGGGGTGAACTCACGGATGGAGCGTATCTCTTCGGGCAGGGGAAGGGGGGAGGTCCCACCAATGTTGAGGCCGGCCTTGATTTCATATTCCCATCCGTGGCGGGCGGCGTTGACCAGTGTCTGGTTACGGTTGACTTGAGCAACGACGGATGTACACGCCCATATTCCTATCAGTAACAGATGTATTCGCTTCATAGTCAAATGCTTTTTCAGTTGTCAATGGTTTCCAGTGTCACTTCGTCGATGAGCAGTGTGCTGCCGGGTGCACCCTTGAAGAGGTCGCCACCCTTGCTCGACGAGAAGATGATGGCCAGGCTGTACTGCCCGTTGGCTAGCTTGACGGGGTCGATGGCCTTGCCGTAGCGGTCGTAGTCGAAGGGTATCTCGAAGCGGCGCCAAGTGTCTGTCTCCACGACTTGTGGAGCATCGATGACGGCTGAAGCCACCAGGTTGGGATGTTCGAAATTGTCGCCGGGCAGGTGGCCATCCAGATAAGGCACATCGGCCGTCTTCTCGAAGAATACGGCATAGATGTTGAATACATCTTTCTGATTGGTGTACTGGCCGTTGTCGTAGAATTGGGGGCCGGCCTTGAACTTGAAGTAGCCGGTCAGCCGCTTGGGCAGTTGGTAGAAGGGAGTGCCGAAGCGGGTGGAACCCAGTGAGTTGATGATGGCGTTGGCTAGGTCGAACGAGCCGATAAACAGGTTGCCGGCAGCAATGGGCTTGCCAACCTTGGCTCCCCAGTCGCCCGTCAGCCGGGTCACCAGGCGCAGGCAGTTACCCACATATCCCTCGGTACTGAGGGTGGTGGGGTAGTCGTTGGGGTCGGTGTTGCCGGTCTGGGCAGCAGCCATGGCGAAACCTGCATTGCCGCTGGCCCAAGTGAGGGAGGTACTGCCCGTGGCCTCTTCGTAGAAGATGTAGTAGTTGTCCTGCCTGCGGACGGTCTCGAAATGATAGGTCGTGGGAATGTCTTTGGACTGCGGTTGCCTGATTTCGACGGAGTAGGTACGATGCCAATGTCCGTCTTCTGAGGTCACGGTGTAGCGCACGGGATTGCGGAAATCGTGCATTGAGCCACCGGCCGGGTCGATGGTGGCTCCGGGAGTCAGCTCAAAGTCAGGAGCCAGCCGGCTGATGTCGGTGCCGGCTTTTACCTCGACGGTGAGTGGATAGGCCTTCAGAACATTGTCGAAGGGCCGGTCGTAGTCGATAGGAGTATCGGTCAGCATCTGATCGGGCAGGATCAGGCGCACGATATCGGCTTCTGCGTTGAGTGCTTCATCTTGGATGCACGAGGTCAAGTTGCACATGACCCATGCCATGGCAATGGTACTTGCCATGTGTAGGATTGATTTCATAGTCGTTCGTTTCGTTTAGCTCTTTTGTGTAATAACACTGCAAAAGTAGCTTTTTCTTTGGAAATCTCCTACAATTTCCCTAAAATCTTATCCATGACCCAGTTGGTCAGTGTGGCGCTTTCGCCGTTGCAGCTGCAGATGCCGCGTCCGGCCAGGTGGTCCACCACAGCCTGGATGAGGGGCTGCTGCACGTAGATGGGGTTTTGGACGTGAATCTCCTCGCGTCCGCGTTCCGTGTGGAGGGCGATGGGCTCGT
>CAMGAL010000380.1 GCA_946007445.1 uncultured Mediterranea sp. | reverse complement strand
TGCGGAGGGTGAGTCCCCGAAGCCGCCGTGTGTCTGTTATCTGCTTCCGGGCAGCGACAACTTCGCCGCTGACGGAGCAGTCTACTATAAAATTTCCGAAGTTCATATTGAACTGTACACCGATTGTAAGGACTTGTCGGTGGAACAGCAGCTGGAGGCTGTGCTGGACAGGCACGGCATTTTTTATGAGAAAACCGAAACCTGGATTGAGAGCGAACGGCTCTACGAAGTCCTGTATTACTTTGAAATGGAGGTTTGACCGCTATGAGCAATAAAGTCAAATATAATCTGAAAAACGTCCATGCCGCCAAGCTGACGGAATCCGTGGTGGACGGGGTGACTTCCTTCTCTTACGACACCCCCAAGGCCATCCCTGGTGCTGTCAGCCTGAGTCTGGATGCGGAGGGCGATTCCTCCCCCTTCTATGCGGATGGCATCGTGTATTTCCGCACCAGTTCCAACAACGGCTACAGCGGCGATCTGGAAATGGCCCTCATCCCGGAGTTGTTTCGCATCGAAATCCTGATTGAAAAGCTGGACAGCAAGGGTGTGCTGGTGGAGAAGTCCGACGTCACCGAGACGGAGAAGTTCGCGCTGCTCTTTGAGTTCGATGGTGATGCGAAGGCCATCCGTCATGTGCTGTACAACTGCAGTGCGTCCCGTCCTTCCATTGAGTCCAAGACCAAGGAGGACACCATCGAGCCGGGTACCGAAACCCTGTCCCTGACCGCCGATCCCCGCAGCGATGGGCTGGTCAAGAGCCGTACCGGCGATACCACGGACAAAGCCACCTATGATGGCTGGTACCAGACCGTGTATATCCCGGACGAAACGGAGGGTTAATCTATGATGGAGAAAACGATCACAGTCGGCGATAAACAGGTGAAGTTCCGCTCCTCGGCAACGATTCCCCGCCTGTACCGCATCAAGTTCAAGAGAGACATTTTCAAGGACCTGTCCCGTTTGGAATCTTCCTACAGCAAGAAGAAAAATGAGGATGGGTCCTTCGCCATCGAGGATCTGGAGATCTTCGAGAATGTGGCCTATATCATGGCCTACCATGCCGACCACACCATCCCGGACAACATCGATGACTGGCTCGATCAGTTTGAAATGTTCTCCATCTATGAGGTGCTGCCGGAGATTCTGGAACTGTGGGGTTCCAATCTGGTGACCGATGTGGCTTCTAAAAAAAACTCCAGCGCAGCAGCCGTGAAATGACCACGGCTCTGTTCCTCCTGCGATGCACCGAGATTGGCATTGCCATCGCTGACCTTGACCTCCTCACCATCGGGCTTGTGATGGATATGTGGACGGAAAAAGGCAACGATGGCGTGACCTACGACAAGGTCGCATCGCAGGAGGATTTTGACCGGTTCTGATGGTAGATTCATGTATAGTTCTGTGATATAATAAATTGAAATGACGAAGATAGATCTATCATTTAGCATGCAGAATGTTGGCTATTGTGTCTTTTGTCAAATACATCTAAGAGATACCGGAGGCCGCTATGTTTAACCCAAACCTAGAAATCGGTCAAGCAATCAACAACGCAACACTGATGGAGACCTTTAAGTGTAGTCAGCAAGGTGGGATGCGGAAATCGAATACAACCAATACACTCGTTCTTGTGAGTGACTACACGAGAGGCATCTACCATGACAAGTGGATCGGTGGTGTGTTGCATTATACTGGCATGGGTTTGTCTGGAGACCAGGATGTTAACTATATGCAAAACAGGACGCTTAATGAATCAAAGCATAATGGTGTTGACGTTCATTTGTTTGAAGTGATGACTCCTGGTGAATATACCTACTGTGGCAGAGTGGAACTGGTTTCAGATCCGTATACCGAAGTCCAGAAGGATCAGGATGGGATTGACCGCATTGTGTGGATGTTCCCGGTTCGCCCCGTTCCGGATAACGATGTCGCAAAACCTGCTCTTTATGTTTTTAAAGACATGGATGAGTACAACGCACGCGGCAAGAATGTCGATCAAGAATATGCAGCGTTACTGGCGGCTAGAAAAGGCAGCAGAAAATCTACAGCCAAGAAACCCGTTGGAATGAAAGGCAGACAAGTGAAGCATGTTACCTATCGCAGCGGCGTTGTCCAACAGCATGACGAAACTACGCTGCATGTTACCATCCCCGGACACAACAAGAAAACGCTGAACTATACCATGAGCCTTGAAAAAGGCTTGATTGAATTTATATGATATGAAAACGGTAAAAGTTGTTGCCTCTGTGATATGCGATTCTTTCGAGGTCAAAAAGAAGATATTTGCTACAGCCAGAGGTTATGGTGAATTTAAAGGAAAATGGGAGTTCCCTGGTGGGAAGATTGAACCCGGAGAGAGCCCGCAGCAAGCTCTTATACGGGAAATCAAAGAGGAACTCAACACTGATATTGACGTTGGAGACTATATCGGTACGATCGAATATGACTATCCAACGTTTCACTTATCTATGAATTGCTTTTGGTGTACTGTTGTTAAAGGAGACCTCCAGCTTCTCGAGGCGGAAGCTTCAAAATGGCTGACAAGGGAGCAACTGTACGACGTGGAGTGGCTTCCAGCTGACCTTACGATTATAGGTACAATTCA
>CAMGAL010000379.1 GCA_946007445.1 uncultured Mediterranea sp. | reverse complement strand
TACGAATTCGGGTGGCTGGACCGGGCAATAGCACTGGCCGCCAAATATGACCTGAAGGTGATACTCTGTACCTCCACAGCCACTCCGCCTGTGTGGTTGAGCCGGAAATATCCGGAGATTCTGATTCGTCAGGAGGATGGCACCGTGCTCGACCATGGAGCCCGCCAGCACGCCTCGTTTGCCTCGCCGCTCTACCGCAAGCTGGCATTCCGCATGATTGAGCAGCTGGCACGCCGCTATGGCGACGACTCCCGCGTGATAGGCTGGCAGCTGGACAACGAGCCGGCGGTGCAGTTCGACTACAACCCTGCGGCCGAACAGGCGTTCCGCGACTACCTGCGCAACCGGTATGCCCATCGGATAGAGAGCCTCAATGCGGCCTGGGGTACTGCCTTCTGGAGTGAAGTCTACTCTTCGTTTGACGAGATTACCCTCCCCAAGCGGGCGCAGATGTTCATGAACCATCATCAGATACTGGACTATCGCCGCTTTGCCGCCCTGCAGACCAATGGGTTTCTCGACGAACAGTGCCGGCTCATCAAGCAACATACACACCATCAGTGGGTCACCACCAACTACATCCCCAACTACGACGAGGGACACATCGGAGGCTCCAACACGCTCGACTTCGTCAGCTATACGCGCTACATGGTGTATGGCGACAATGAGGGCATCGGACGCCGGGGCTATCGGGTGGGCAATCCGCTGCGCATCGCCTGGGCCAACGACTTCTTCCGCCCTGTGAAGCAGACCTATGGGGTGATGGAGCTGCAGCCCGGCCAGGTGAACTGGGGTGGCATCAATCCCCAACCCCTGCCCGGAGCCGTACACCTCTGGCTATGGAGTGTCTTTGCCGGTGGTAGCGACTTTGTCTGCACCTACCGCTACCGCCAGCCGCTTTATGGTACGGAGCAGTACCACTACGGCATTGTGGGCACCGATGGTGTGACCGTCACGCCCGGTGGACGCGAGTACCAGCAGTTCATGCGCGAGGTGAAGCAGCTGAGGCGCGAAGCCCGTCCCCGCGAGACGAAGCCTGCCGACTACTTGGCTCGCCGAACGGCCATCCTCTTCAACCACGAGAATGCCTGGAGCATCGAGCGCCAGAAGCAGAACCGCACCTGGGAGACGCTGGGACACGTGGACAAGTATTATCGCACCCTCAAGGCGATGGGTGCTCCCGTGGACTTCATCAACGAGAACCACGACTTCCAGGCCTATCCCGTCCTGGTGGTGCCTGCCTACCAGATGGCCGACCCTGCCTTGGTGGAGCGCTGGCGCCGGTATGCCGAGCAAGGAGGACACCTGGTGCTGACCTGCCGCACGGCGCAGAAGGACCGCTTCGGCCGCTTGCCGGAGGCTCCTTTCGGCTCCATGATAGACGGACTGACCGGCAACCGGATGGATTTCTACGACCTGCTGCTGCCCGAAGACCCCGGTGAGGTGAAGATGGGGGAGAACTCCTACGCCTGGAACAGCTGGGGGGAGGTGTTCAACCCCGGTGCCGAGGTGGAGACATGGGCCACCTATGAGCAGGAGTTCTATGCCGGACGCACGGCCGTGACCCATCGCCGCCTGGGTAAGGGCACCGTCACCTATGTGGGGGTGGACAGCCGCGACGGTGCATTGGAGCGTGACGTGTTGCGCCGCCTCTATCGGGAGATTGGCATTGCCACACTCGACCTGCCTTATGGGGTGACGTTGGAGTATCGCGACGGATTCGGCATTGTGCTCAACTACAGCGACCGGCCTTACTCCTTCGACTTGCCGCGCGGGGCGCGTGTGCTGGTCGGTTCGGCAGAGATTCCGACGGCCGGTGTGTTGGTGTTCAAGTTCTGACGCTCCCGATAGGCCTAGGGCGACATGCCCATGACTTTGCTGAACAGTCGGGAGAAGTAGTAGCAATCGTCGATGCCCACCTTGTGGCAAAGCTGGTTGATGCGCATGTCGGTAGTGTCCATCAGTTGGCAGGCCCGTTGCACCTTCAGCAGATTGAAGTAGCCGGTGGGGGTGTGGCCTGTCTGCTGGTGGAAGAGTGCGGATAGGCGACGCGACGAGTAGCCGGTGTAGGCCACTAACGACTCGATGGTGAGACGCTTTTCGATGTTCTCCTGCATGAAGCGGATGGCAGCCTCCAAGATGTCGCTCTGGTGCGAGAGGGGCGTCTCTTGCCCCGATTGCCGATAGAGGGTGAGGTAGCGCATGGAGGCCAGGTAGTGGTGGAACAGGGAGGAGGCATAGCGCAGGTGCTCGCGGTCCAACCCGTCGAGCAGGGTGGTGAAGATCTCTTCGAAGATGCTGTTGCGGTCGCTGATGCGGGAGGTCAGGCCGGGATTCACTCGGCGCGGGCCCCGGTCGCTGCCGGCATAGATGGCAGCATGAGGCCCGTTGAAGTGTATCCAATAGATGGTCCAGGGGGTGGCCTCGTCGGCTGCATAGCTATGGGGTACACCGGCCGGCAGGATGAAGTACTGGTTCTCGCCCACGACATACGACTCGGAGCCTACCGCGTAGCTTCCTGCACCATTGACGCAGTATATCAAGACGTATTCGTCGATGGGTTGCCGGCGGATGCGGGCATGGTGGGCTGCCTTGGGATAGTAGCCT
>CAMGAL010000378.1 GCA_946007445.1 uncultured Mediterranea sp. | reverse complement strand
TGCAGTGTTGCATCTCTCTCGATTGCGGCTGCAAAGGTAAGGGTTTCTTTTGAACTGGCAAGCGGATTGGCGGATTTTTTTCTCTCGGGAGGGAAAAAACTGTTTCTCGGGAGGGGAATGATGGGTTCATCCTGCATTTTCAACTCCCCTCCTACCAGAAGGAGGAGAGTTGAAATATAAAGCTGCAACAAGGCTCGGAGGGCGGTCGTGGATTCGGTTTTGCCTTGAAATACCAAACTTCTTGCTCAAATAGTTCGCCGTTTTGCAATAAATAGTTATTTTTGCGCACTCAAAACAGAAATGTTGTTATTTGAATCAGTAATCGACTTAAAACGGAAACAAGAATGAGCAAAACAGCCAAGTTGCTGCTGCACTGTCCCGACCGGCCGGGCATCCTGGCCGAAGTGACGGACTTCATCACGGTGAACAAGGGCAACATCGTCTATCTGGACCAATATGTGGACCATGTGGAGAACATCTTCTTCATGCGCATCGAGTGGGAACTGGCCCAGTTTCTGGTGCCGCAGGAGAAGATTCACGACTACTTTGCCACGCTCTATGCGCAGAAGTATCAGATGGACTTCCGCCTCTACTTCAGCGACGTGAAGCCCCGCATGGCCATCTTCGTGTCGAAGATGTCGCACTGCCTCTACGACCTGCTGGCCCGCTACACGGCGGGGGAGTGGCAGGTGGAGATACCCCTCATCATCAGCAACCATCCCGACCTGCAGCATGTGGCCGAACGGTTTGACATCCCCTTCCACCTCTTCCCCATCACCAAGGAGAACAAGGCGGAGCAGGAGCAGCGCGAGCTGGAGCTGCTGGCGGAGCAGGGCGTGAACTTCATCGTGCTGGCCCGCTACATGCAGGTGGTGTCCGACCAACTGATAGAGGCCTACCCCAACCGCATCATCAACATACACCACTCCTTCCTGCCGGCCTTTGTGGGTGCCAAGCCCTATCATGCGGCCTTCCAGCGCGGCGTGAAGATTATCGGCGCCACGAGCCACTACGTGACCAACGAACTGGATGCCGGCCCCATCATCGAGCAGGATGTGGTGCGCATCACGCACAAGGACACCGTAGAGGATCTGGTGAACAAGGGTAAGGACCTGGAGAAAATCGTCCTCTCGCGGGCGGTGCAGAAGCACATCGACCGCAAGATCTTGGCGTACAAGAACAAGACGGTGATTTTTAGTTAGCTACGAGCTACAAGTGATGAGTATATACATACATTATATATAAGATGGACATTGCGATTGTGAAATATAACGCCGGCAACATCAGGTCGGTGGACTATGCCCTGAAGCGCTTGGGGGTGGAGGCAAGCATTACCTCCGACCCTGAGGCACTGCGACGGGCTGACAAGGTGATATTCCCCGGTGTGGGCGAGGCGGCCACTACGATGGCTTTCCTCCGGGCCGAGGGGCTGGACAGCCTCATCAAGAGCCTGCCCCAGCCGGTGCTGGGCATCTGCCTGGGGATGCAGCTGATGTGCCGCCACTCGGAGGAGGGCGACGTGGATTGCCTGGGCATCTTCGACGAGGAGGTGAAGCGCTTCCAGCCCTTGAGGCACGAGGACAAAGTGCCCCACATGGGGTGGAACAGCCTACACGACACACGCAGTGCCCTGTTTGAGGGATTCGGCCCCGAGGAGTATGTCTACTTCGTACACAGCTACTATGTGCCGGTGGGCGAGGGCACAGCTGCCGTGGCCGACTACATCCACCCCTTCAGCGCCGCCCTGCAACGAGAGAACTTCTACGCCACGCAGTTTCACCCCGAAAAGAGTGGCAGCGTGGGCGAACGTATATTGACCAACTTTCTGAAGTTATGATAGAACTGATACCTGCCATCGACCTGATAGACGGCAAGTGCGTGCGCCTCTCGCAGGGCGACTATGCCAGCCGCAAGGAGTATAGTGCCAGCCCGGTAGAGGTGGCTCGACGCCTGGAGGATGCCGGCATCCGACGCCTCCATGTGGTGGACCTCGACGGTGCGGCGTCGCAACACATCGTGAACCACCGCACCCTGGAGCAGATCTGCACCAAGACCTCGCTGCAGGTGGACTTCGGCGGCGGCGTGAAGACGGACGACGACCTGCGCATCGCCTTCGAGTGCGGAGCGGCCATGGTGACGGGCGGCAGTATCGCCGTGAAGCAACGCGACCGCTTCCTCGGCTGGCTGCAGCAGTATGGGCCTGAGCGCATCATCCTGGGTGCCGACGTGAAGGAGCGGCGCATCGCCGTGAGCGGCTGGCAGGAAGAGAGCAGTCTGGAGCTGTTCTCCTTCCTGGAGGGATATGTGGCCAAGGGCATCCGCAAGGTCATCTGCACGGACATCGGTTGCGACGGTATGCTGCAAGGACCTTCTACCTTATTATATAGGGAGATTCTGCAGCAGCACCCTGACCTCTATCTGATAGCCAGTGGCGGCGTCAGCTGCATGGACGACATCCGCCGCCTGGAGGAGGCGGGCGTGCCGGCTGTCATCTTCGGCAAGGCGCTGTATGAGGGGAGGATTACGATGAAGGAGTTGGAGGAATTTAGGAGAGAAAGGGAAATAAGGAGTTAAGGAGTTAGAGGAGTTATCGGCCCTTACGGGCCTCAGGAGTTAAAGTCGATAC
>CAMGAL010000377.1 GCA_946007445.1 uncultured Mediterranea sp. | reverse complement strand
GGCCAAGGTGACCATGCCCGTGTCGTGCGGACGCGGAGAGAGTTCGCTGAAATAGACACCGTGCTCATGGCTGAGGAAGAACTCCACGCCCCAGATGCCGGCACCGGTCAATGCTCGCGTCACCTTCTCAGCCATCTCCTGGGCTTGACGCAGATGCTCCGGATCAATGGGTGCTGGCTGGAAGCTCTCACGGTAGTCACCCCCCTTCTGCACGTGGCCAATGGGCGGACAGAAGAGTGTAGGCCCATTCTTCTGCGTCACGGTGAGCAGCGTATACCTCCATAATCTCTTCCCAGACATCTCCGCGGCTCCCCTCCATGTCTTCATTAAAAGCCTGCTGCAGCTCATCGTCGTTGTGGACATAGCTTTGTCCGTGACCGCTCGACGACATCAGCGGCTTCACCACGCAGGGGAATCCAATCTGTTCTGCAGCCTGCTTCAGTTCATCAAAGGTCTTGGCGTAGAAGTAGCGGGCCGTCTGAAGTCCCAGTTCCTTAGCAGCCAGGTCACGGATGGCCTTGCGGTTCATGGTATAGTTCACGGCCTTGGCACTGGGCACCACTTGAATACCTTCGCGCTCAAAGTCGTAGAGCCGCTCCGTACGGATGGCCTCAATCTCAGGCACGATGAGGTCGGGCTTGTGCCGACGTACGGCAGCCTCCAGGGCATCGCCGTCGAGCATGCTGAACACCTCACACTCATCGGCCACCTGCATGGCGGGTGCACCGGCATACGAATCGCACGCCACGACATACTGTCCCAGCCGCTTGGCGGCAATCACAAACTCCTTGCCCAGTTCACCCGAGCCCAACAATAAAATTTTTTTCGTCATATTTCTTTAGGTTTATTAGATTCATGCGGTATGTGTGGCGGAAAATATTCCGCCCCTACAAGGTGATCTCCTCACTCCCCCTTTTCAGGTTGAGGCGTGTTGTCCTTGCTGCTGTTACCATTATCTTCCTTAGCACGTCCACGACGTCGGTTGCGACCTCCGCGGTGATTGCGGCGACGCTTCTTCTCTCCCTTCTGCTTCTCGGCTTCACCAGGGGATGAAGTGGACACGGCCTCCTCGGCAGGTGTTTGCGAGCTGTTAACCGCCTCGCCCACCGGTTTGTGCTCTTTCTCTTGGATAGGAGCCTCTTTTTTCGTAGCTTTCACAGAGCCTTTGCGGCGCTTTCCCTCCTTTTTACCTCGGCCACGGTCGCGTCCACGACCACGTCCTCCCCGCTCCTCTTCACTCTTCTCTCCCTTGTATTCGGGCGATTCGCCCAGCTCTGCGGGCAGCGGCAGCTTGTTGACCGACTTGCCAAGGAACTTCTCAATTTGGGCAAAGCGGCGCTGCTCCTTGTCGCTTACAAAGGTGATTGCCTCGCCGTCGCTTCCAGCACGTGCCGTGCGGCCAATGCGGTGCACATAGTCCTCACTGTCGTGGGGTACATCGTAGTTGATGACCATGGTGATGTCGTCGATATCGATGCCTCGGGCCACGATGTCGGTCGCTACCAAGATGGCGATATGACCCGCCTTGAAGCTGTACATCACCTCGTCGCGTTGCGCCTGGTCGAGGTCGCTATGCATCTCGCCCACGTTGAGGTGCATCTGCTTGAGCGACCGGGCCACCTCCTTCACCTTGAGTTTCGACGAAGCGAAGATGATGACGCGCTCCAACTTCTTGGCTTTGAAGAGCGAACGGATGATGCCCAGGTTCTGCGGTTCGTGGCCTGCATGGTTTATCCGTCCTTCGACCCGGGCCGCTGCGACGAGGTTTACTGCGGCGAGACTTATCTGGGCGTGTTCGGCCAGATTCATCCCCTGGTGGCGCGCAACTACGGCGTGGACGCCGCCTTCTACTGCGCCGAGCTGAGCTTCGACGCCCTGTTCGCCGCCCGCGGCGCCGACGCCGTGTACCAGCCCCTGCCCAAGTTCCCCGCCGTCACCCGCGATATCGCCGTGGTATGCGACAAGGCCATCCCCGTGGGTGACCTGGAGGATTGCATCCGCCGCGGCGCCAAGGGATTGCTCAAGGAAGTGGCCCTGTTCGACATCTACACCGGCCTGGGCATCCCCGCCGGCAAGAAGAGCGTGGCGTTCAGCCTGACCCTCCGTGCCGACGAGCGCAGCCTCACCGCCCAGGAGGCGGACGAGGACGTGCAGGGCATCCTGGCCCTGCTGGAGCGCGAGTACCAGGCGGTGCTGCGCTGAGCGTTCAAGACCACAAAAGGCCCCTGCTGATTTTTGACGGCAGGGGCCTTTTCGTAAAACTTTTTTGAATTTCCCCCCGAACCCCTTTACAGCTTCCGCAAAAACGAGTATACTAAATGCAATCGTGAAAGTTCAAAAGAGAGAAAGGTGGTGTCTGGATGGACGATTTTACCAGAAAATTCCGTGTTGCAATGGATAAGGATGCCGAAATCCATCAAATCCTCACAACGGTCTATCAGGCATTGGAGGAAAAAGGCTACAACCCCATCAACCAGATCGTCGGCTATATTCTCTCCGAGGACCCCACTTATATCACCAACCACAACAACGCCCGCACGCTCATCCGCAAGATTGACCGTGACGAGCTGCTGCAGGTGCTGGTGCGCAACTATCTGGGGCAGTAAGTCCGGCGTACTCCACAGTCCACCG
>CAMGAL010000376.1 GCA_946007445.1 uncultured Mediterranea sp. | reverse complement strand
GTCTGGTGGCGCGCCGTCGTCGCGGCTCTGGTGTTCGGAGGCGGCATAGTCCGTGAGGGGGAGCTGGGCCAGGGCCTCGCGGAGCCGGGGATAGTGCTCCTCGGCGGCTATGACCACGGCCTCGGGGCGAAAGCGTCGGGCCTGACAGATGAGTTCGTCCACACGGTGATGGGCCGTCAGGACATAGGCCTCGTAGAGGTCGGGGTGCTCCTCGATGACCTGCAGGGCCTGCGTTCCTATCGAGCCGGTAGATCCTAAGATGGCTATTCGTTTCACGGTATCTATGTTAAGGGGTTCATTCATAAGTTCAAAAGTCCTTCGGGCAGACGGAGGGTCATGACGCGGTGGCGGGGGTCGAAGCCCACGACAAACTCTTCGCAAGCGGGCACCAGCAGCTCCTCGCCATCGGCCGGCCGGATGACCAGCAGCACATTGGCCGTAGAGTCGTCCACCGCCACCAGCTCGCCCAGGTGGCCATGCTCCACCTCCTCCACGCGGCACCCTTCGAGCGCGGCCCACGTGGGGAGCAGCTCTTCGCCGGCCTCATCGAGCAGCGCGAGGGGGAAGTAGATGTCCAGTCCGCTGAAGCGTCGTGCCTGCTCCACACTGTCCACATCCTCCAGCTTCATCAGCGCCGTGGTGGCCGTGCGGATGCGGTAGGAGTCGATGAAGAAGGGCACCAGGATGCCCTCCATCGAGCAGACCACATAGTCGGCCTCCACGCGGTCGAAGATGTCGTCGGTGAAGTTCATCTGCAGCTCGCCATGGATGCCATGCGGCTTGCCGAAGGTGCCTATCTTATATACCTCTTCGGGTCTGATCATGAGCGGTTGCGGCGGTTGTTGCCTCCGCCATTGTAGTTATTGTTCCGATTGTTGTTGTTGCGGCCGTTGTTGCCTCCGCCATTGTTGTTGCCGCCATTGTTGTTGTTGCCTCCCTGGGGGCGGTTGTTGCCCCACATCTGGCTCATCTGGGTGTTGCGATTGCCGCCGGGGGCACTCTTGGGACGGTAGTTCTGCGCCACGCGGGCCGCCATCAGCTCCACAATCTCATCGGTCATCTTCAGCTTGCCTCCCGACAGCTGGTCGAGGTCGTCGGCAATCTTGGCATTGTCCACGTTGTCCTTGTTCCAGGCCACGTAGTCCTTCTTCATGTGGTTGCAGATGAGGGCCACGAGGCTGTTCTTCTCCTCGCCCTCCTCCATCTCGACGGCCTTCTGGATGAGGCGTTCGAGGATGTTGCCGTAGTGTCGGTAGCGCATCCGCGTGAGGGGATAGGCCAGCGGCTGGGGCTTGGACTCCAGGTTGTCGCGGCGGATGATCTCCACCGGATAGTCGATGTCGAGCTTGAAGTCGGACATGATGGCCAGCTGGTCCCACAACTTGTGCATGAAGTCGGGCTGCACGCGCAGGTGGGGAAACATGTTGCCCATGATGTTGACGATGGTGTTGGCACACCGCTGTCGCTCCTCCCTGTCCTCGATGGTGAGGGCATGGTCGACCATATTCTGAATGCTGCGGCCATACTCCGGCAGGGGCATTCGTTTCTGTTGGGTATTGTACTTCATATATTATTATATAGTTACAAGCTACGAGGCTTTTGAGTTTTTTTAGTTTTTATGTTATTGAACACAGAGACACGAAGTCACAGAGGAGTCATTATTTTCTGCGTTCATCTGCGTCGTCTGCGTTCTGCTTCTCCCTCATCGTTGGCTTTTTCAAATCAGCGGCTTCGGTTTGCCGGCCACGAACTCCTTGAGGTAGAAGGGTTCGAAGTAGGCCACATCCTCCCACCGCTCTTGCCGCATGGCCTTCTCGGCCAGGGGGGCCAGCATCCGCGCCAGGGGATGGATGTCGTCGATGAAGTGGGCATGGGGATGCCGAGCCAGCACCTCGCGGCACTTGTCGGCACCGTTGCCGAAGAAGTAGACGGGGCGTTCGTTGAGCCACTCGTCGTAGCATCCGGCTTCCACGATGTCGGCCTGCACGGGGCGCACCGCCCTGAGCGAGCGGTCGTAGATGGCGGAGTAGACCTCCATGCGGCGAGCGTCGAGCATGGGGCAAAAGAGGGCCTCGTCGGGCACCTCGTCGTGATAGAGCAGCACCGGCACACACATCACCTCCAGCGTGGGGAGTCCGAGGAGCTTCAGGCCCCGGCCATAGGCAATGCCCTTGGCCATGGAGACGCCGATGCGCAGGCCTGTGTAGGAGCCGGGTCCGCAGCTCACGGCCACGGCATCGAGGGGACCCTCCAGGCGGTCGGCATGGCGCAAGGCCTCGTCTACAAAGGTGCCCAGCGACGTGGCGTGGTTGGGCCCGCGACGGTCTTCCTCACTATAGATGTTCTGTCCATCTTCGCTGACAGCCACCGAGCAGATGGCGGTCGAGGTCTCAATATGGAGTATTCTTGACATAATCTTCTAACGTTTCTATCTTTGAGCCGACAAATTTACGGGATTATTTCCATAAATTAAAATAATCACGTATTTTTGCGCAAAACTTAATAGCCATTATGATACAATCCATGACAGGATATGGCAAAGCAACTGCCACATTCTCAGACAAGAAAATCCATGTGGAGATCAAGTCGCTCAACAGCAAAGCGATGGACCTCTCTACCCGCATCGCCCCCCTCTAC
>CAMGAL010000375.1 GCA_946007445.1 uncultured Mediterranea sp. | reverse complement strand
GTCGATGAAGACGTAGGGCACGGAGCGCTCGTCAAGCCGGCTGGTCAGCCGGAGGGTCTCTTCGCGGAAGTTGGGGGCGATGACCACGCCGTCGCACTCCTTGTCTATCGCCTGGCTGCATACGTCGGTATAGCTGAGGAGGTCGCCATGGCGGTAGTAGAGGAAGTCGAGCGAGACGTTGAAGGGGCGGATTTCCTGCCGGGCACGCTCTACACCTTCGGCCACCGAGGCCCAGTAGCTCTGCGGTTCGACATGGGGCAACACGCAGAGGATGCGATAAGGCTTCTTGGCAGCCAGGCCGATGGCAAATACATTGGGCTGGTAGTCGATGGCGTCGAGCACCTTGCGCACCTTGGCCAAGCTGGCCGCTGACACATCGCCTCGGTTGTGGAGCACGCGGTCGACGGTGCCGGCCGACACACCTGCCATGCGGGCGATGTCCTTGATGGTGTAGTTTTTGTTTTCCATGTCTTAATTACCGTCCTAACCAGGGGCAAACGGTTTAAATAACTTAAATATCAAGCGCAAAGATACGAATAATTTTGATTATCCAAGTATATTTCCTACTTTTGTGTTCGATAACAGTTAATTAAATCTAAAAGCTATTTCATACTTGATAGATAACTACTAAAAAACAACAAAGACAACAATGAAAAACTTTATGGATGAAAACTTCCTGCTGCAGACAGAGACTGCGCAGAAGTTGTATCATGAACATGCGGCCAAGATGCCCATCATCGACTATCACTGTCACCTGATTCCCCAGATGGTGGCTGACGACTATCAGTTCAAGTCGCTGACCGAAATCTGGCTGGGCGGCGACCACTACAAGTGGCGCGCCATGCGCACGAACGGTGTGGACGAGCGCTTCTGCACGGGCAAGGACACCAGCGACTGGGAGAAGTTTGAGAAGTGGGCCGAGACGGTGCCCTACACCTTCCGCAACCCCCTCTACCACTGGACGCACCTGGAGCTGAAGACGGCCTTCGGCATCGACAAGATTCTGAATCCCAAGACGGCCCGCGAAATCTATGATGAATGTAACGAGAAGCTGAAGCAGCCTGAATACTCGGCCCGTGGCATGATGCGCCGCTACCGCGTGGAAGTGGTGTGCACCACCGACGACCCCGTGGACTCGCTGGAGTATCACATCAAGACGCGCGAGAGCGGCTTTGAAATCAAGATGCTGCCCACCTGGCGTCCGGACAAGGCGATGGCCGTAGAGGTGCCTGCCGAGTTCCGCGCGTACGTGGAGAAGCTGGCCGAGGTGAGCGGGGTGAACATCTCTTGCTTCGACGACATGATTGCCGCCCTGCGCAAGCGTCATGAGTTCTTTGCCGAGCAGGGTTGCAAGCTCTCTGACCACGGCATCGAGGAGTTCTATGCCGAGGACTACACGGACTGCGAGATCAAGGCTATATTTAATAAAGTATATGGCGGCGCCACGCTGACGAAGGAGGAGATTCTGAAGTTCAAGTCGGCCATGCTGGTGGTATTTGCCGAGATGGACTGGGAGACGGGCTGGACACAGCAGTTCCACTACGGTGCCATCCGCAACAACAACAGCAAGATGTTCAAGCTGCTGGGTCCCGACACGGGCTTCGACTCCATCGGCGAGTTCACCACGGCCAAGGCTATGGCCAAGTTCCTGGACCGCCTGAATGCCGAGGGCAAGCTGACCAAGACCATCCTCTACAACCTGAACCCCTGCGCCAACGAGGTCATCGCCACCATGCTGGGCAACTTCCAGGACGGCAGCGTGCCGGGCAAGATTCAGTTCGGCTCGGGCTGGTGGTTCCTCGACCAGAAGGACGGCATGGAGAAGCAGATGAACGCCCTGAGCGTACTGGGCCTGCTGAGCCGCTTCGTAGGTATGCTGACCGACTCGCGCTCGTTCCTCTCCTACCCGCGTCATGAGTACTTCCGCCGCACGCTGTGCAACCTCGTGGGCCGCGACGTGGAGAACGGCGAAATCCCCGCTGCCGAAATGGAGCGCGTCAACCAGATGATTGAGGACATCAGCTACTACAACGCGAAGAAGTTCTTCCAGTTCTGATGGACTTGTAAATAGAGGAGCAGAGGGTGTATCAACATACAATTTGCCTATCATTTTGTATATTGATGCACCCTCTCTCCTTTTTCTGAAAATCAAACCTCTACTCTTTACTCCGACTCATGACCTCAACCTCTACCCCACCGCTGAAATCGTTCAGCCGTACCTTCTGGGTGGCCAACTGCGTGGAGATGCTCGAACGCATGGCCTACTACGGTGTGTTCATCGTACTCACCATCTACCTCTCCAACATCCTTGGCTTCAACGACTTTGAGGCCAGCATCATCTCAGGACTCTTCTCGGGCGGTCTCTATCTGCTGCCCATCTTCACGGGAGCCTATGCCGACAAGATTGGCTTCCGCCGCTCCATGCTCCTGGCCTTCTCGCTGCTCACCATCGGCTACCTGGGCCTGGGCGTACTGCCCACGCTGCTGCAGAGTGCGGGGCTGGTGGAGTATGCCGAAGCTACCCGCTTCCACGGCCTGCCTGAGAGCCTGGAGAAGTGGCTCATCGTCCCCATTCTACTCATTCTGGTGGTGGGCGGCTCGTTCATCAAGTCGGTCATCTCGGCCTCTGTAGCCAAGGAG
>CAMGAL010000374.1 GCA_946007445.1 uncultured Mediterranea sp. | reverse complement strand
ATGATTATACCGCACGATGCCAATCTTCACTACCTGATGATCCCCAACGAGGAGTCGGCCGAAATCTCCACGATTAAGGTGGTTCGCAACAACCATTTTGCCCGCTAACTGAAGTGCCGTCTGGCTGTGGACAAGGTTGACTACTACGTCCCGTTCGACCTGCAGCCCTACCAGGGCTCGTCGCTCCTGATGGACGTCTTCACGCCTGGCGACCGCCGCACCATCGGCGACATCAGCTACCACACTTGCTGGAAGAAACTGAAGTATGCCGAAGAGATTGACACCACCAACCATGAGTCCTTCCGCCCCGCCTACCACCATACCCCCGCGTATGGCTGGATGAACGACCCCAACGGTATGTTCTACAAAGACGGTGTGTGGCACCTCTACTACCAGTACAACCCCTACGGCTCGCAGTGGGAGAACATGAGCTGGGGACACTCTACCAGCAGCGACCTCATCCACTGGCAGACACAGCCACTGGCCTTGGAGCCCGACGCCTTGGGAACCATCTTCAGCGGCAGCTGCGTGGTGGACAAGGAGAACACCGCCGGATTCGGCAAGAATGCCATCGTGGCTTTCTATACCTCGGCCGGCGCACGCCAGGTGCAGAGCCTGGCCTACAGCACCGACGACGGACGCACCTTCACGAAGTATCCCGGTAACCCCATCATCACCTCGCAGGCACCCGACTTCCGCGACCCGCACGTCTTCTGGAACGAAGAGGCCGGACACTGGAACCTCATCTTGGCGGCCGGCCAGCAAATGAGCATCTACTCCTCGACCAACCTGAAGGAGTGGAAGCACGAGAGCGACTTCGGTGCCAACTATGGCAACCACAACGGTGTGTGGGAGTGTCCCGACCTCTTTCCCCTCCCTGTAGAGGGCACGGACAAGACGAAGTGGATGCTGATCTGCAACATCAATCCCGGAGGCCCCTGGGGCGGCTCGGCAGCCCAGTACTTCATCGGCACGTTCGATGGCAAGACCTTCACCTGTGAGGACGACCCGCAGGAGACCAAGTGGATGGACTACGGCAAGGACCATTACGCCACCGTGAGCTTCGACAACGCACCCGATGGCCGTCGTGTAGCCATTGCTTGGATGAGCAACTGGCAGTATGCCAACCTGGTGCCCACCCGCCAGTTCCGCTCGGCCAACAGCATAGCCCGCGAGCTGGGACTCTTCGAGTACCAGGGTGAGACCTACTGCAGCGTGCGTCCCGTGCGCGAGATGGATGCCTTCCGAGGCAAGCAGATAGCCCGCCCCACGGAGACCTGCGAAATCGTAGTCACCCTGAAGGGCGACGCCCAGCTGACCCTACGCAACGGTAAGGGCGAAAAGGTGGTCATCAGCTACAACGAGGCTGAAGGCTCCATCGACTTCGACCGTCGTCGCAGTGGCGAGGGCTCCTTCAGCGATGCCTTCCCCACCATCATCACCTCGCCCACCTACGGCGAAGTACGCCAGCTGCGCATCTTCATCGACCGTTGCAGCATGGAACTGTTCGATGGCGATGGCAAGATGGCCATGACCAACCTGGTGTTCCCCAGCGAACCCTACAACCGACTCTCCATCCAGGGCAAGGCTAAAGCCCGTATCTATTCACTCCAAAAATGATTCGTATGAGTTCTCGTAAACTGACCTTTATACCCCTGATGCTCTGCTTCTTCAGCATGGGCTTCGTGGATTTGGTAGGCATTGCCTCCAACTATGTGAAGGCTGACCTGAATCTGAGCGATTCGGTGGCCAACCTGCTCCCCTCGCTGGTGTTCTTCTGGTTCCTGCTGTTTGCCGTGCCTACGGGCATGCTGATGAACCGCATCGGCCGCAAGCGCACGGTGCTGCTCTCCCTGGTGGTGACGCTGGTGTCGCTGCTGATGCCCATCTTCGGCGACAGCTTCCCGTTGATGCTGGTCTCCTTCTCTCTGCTGGGCATCGGCAATGCGCTGATGCAAACCTCGCTCAATCCGCTGGTGGCTACCGTGGTGAACGGACAGAACCTGGCTTCCACCCTGACCTTCGGACAGTTTGTCAAAGCCATCGCCTCTCTCATGGCCCCCTACATCGCCATGTGGGGTGCGTTGGGCGCCATGCCCACCTTCGGCCTGGGTTGGCGGATGCTCTTCCCGATCTATCTCGCCATTGGTCTGCTGGCCTCCCTGCTGCTGGCTGCTACGCCTATCGAGGAAGAACCGCTGGAGGACAAGAGTTCGTCGGTGGTGGAGTGTGTGCGTCTCCTGGCCCGTCCCATCGTGCTGCTGTCGTTCATCGGCATCATCTGCCATGTGGGTATCGACGTAGGAACCAATACCACCGCTCCCAAGATCTTGATTGAGCGTCACGAGATGTCGCTCAACGATGCCGCCTTTGCCACCTCGCTCTACTTCATCTTCCGTACTCTGGGTTGCCTCTCCGGCTCCTGGCTGCTGCGTGTGGTGAGCAACCGTCTCTTCTTCACACTGAGCGTCGTAATGATGGCACTGGCCATGCTCGGACTGGGCTTTGCTACGGCTAAACCCATCCTCTACGCTTCCATCGCCTTGGTGGGCTTCGGCAACTCCAACATCTTCTCGCTGGTATTCGCACAGGCCCTTCGCTCGGACATCACGAAGCAGAACGCCAGCGCGGGGCTGAGGGTTGTGGGCCGCGTCGGCGGCCCCGGGGG
>CAMGAL010000373.1 GCA_946007445.1 uncultured Mediterranea sp. | reverse complement strand
CGGCGGGCGGCCAGCACCTCCGGGCGAGGCTTCACCGGATCGCCGCCGGGCAGGTAGAGCAGGTCGGTGTCGGCGGGAAGGGGCTCGTCGGCGGACGGGCGGAAGAAGGTGACCGGCCCACACGCCCGGAGCAGGTCGATGTGCTCCTGATAGAGGAAGGAGAAAGCCTCCTCATCGCGAGCCACCAGGATGTGGCGGCGCGGCCAGGGGGCGACGGGAGCAGAGGCAGGAGCCTCGGGCAGCGGGCGCAGGGTGAGCTGCAGCAACTGCTGCCAATCGACATGGTGCTCCAGCAGATCGACCAGCGTGTCGATGGCATCGCTGCCCGACGAGCTGCTGAAGTCCAGCCCCAGGTAGCGCGAGCCCTGCTCCAACTCCGGCCGACGGGGCAGGAAGCCGATGCAGGGCACCTGCAGGTCGTGGCACACCTGCTGCAGCATCTCGCGATGGCGGTCGGAGCCTACGCGATTGAAGAGCACACCCACCACCTCGGCCTCGGGGCGGAAGTGGAGGAAGCCGGCCAGCAGAGGGGCGATGGAGTAGCCCGCCGAACGGGCATCGACCACCAGCAACACAGGCAGGCGAAGCAGCGCGGCGATGGAGGCTGCCGAACCCTGATGGCGGTCGTAGCCGTCGTACATGCCCATCATGCCCTCCACCACGCAGGCGGTGGCTCCCTGCGCATAGCGCACATAGAGCTGCTGCAGGTGGCCGGGGGTGGCCATGAAGCCATCCAGATTGACCGAGGGGCGGCCGCACACGGCCGTATGATACTTGGTGTCTATGTAGTCGGGGCCACACTTGTAGGGCTGCACCTCGTGGCCGTGGCGGCGCAGCAGGGCCATCAGCCCGCGGCTGACGGTGGTCTTTCCGCTGCCCGAGGTGGGAGCGGCTATGAGGAATTGGGGAATCATTTCACTATCTTTCCGATGAAGTTCAACACGGTGCGCACACTCTCCTTGTCAGGCACGGGAATCTGCACCACACTCCGTCCCGTCTGCTCGTCGCGACGCACCAGCTTGTCGAGCAACCGCTCGGTGGCCTCAGGCGACTGCAGGGTCTTGGCCAGTCCGCCCAGGAAGGCCATGCCTTGCTCGAGGAGGGCCTCCGACTCGTCGGGTTGCGGCTCGTGGGGCGACTCGGCAGGCAGCATGGGCGGTGCGTCGTCGTGCTCTATCTCGGCGGCATCAATCGTAGCGGGCGGCTGCTGTGAGTCGTCGGCGGCCATCATCGCACCCAGGTTCTCCATCATCTCCTTGAAGCGGTCTTCGCTCACGAAGATGGTGTCCTCGCCGCCGTCCAGCACGCCCTGCAGCATCTGCTGCTTGAAGCGGAGCTTCTGCAGCATCCGCTCCTCGATGGTGTCCTTGGAGATGAGGTTCACCACCTGCACACTGCGCCGCTGGCCGATGCGGTAGATGCGACCGATGCGCTGCTCCAGCACCGCGGGATTCCAAGGGAGGTCGAGGTTGAGGATGAGCGAGGCGCTCTGCAGGTTGAGCCCCGTGCTGCCCGCATCGGTGGAGACGAAGACGCGACAGGCAGGGTCTTCCTGAAAGCGGCGGCAGATGGCGCCCCGCTTGGCCGAGGGCACTCCGCCGTAGAGGTACTCCATACCGATGCCCCGCTGCTCCAATTCGGTGGCCAGCAGGCGGGCCATGCGCTCCCACTGGCTGAAGACCACTACCTTCAGTTCCTCGTCCTGCAGGGCCTCTTCGATGATGTTCATCGCTTCTTCAATCTTCACGTCGTAGCGGCTCTTCTGGTCGAGCACGTAGGTGCTGTCGCTCACCATGCGCATCTGGTTGAGCTGCAGCAGGAGCTGACGGCGGTCTTGCTCGGAGAGGTAGTGGTGGGCGTTCCACTTGTGTATCAGCCGGGCCACCACGACCTTGAACTCCTCGTGTAGCTCCATCTGACGGGTGGTCATGGGCACCAGCAGCACCTTGTCCTGACGCGGGGGCATCTGCAGCTCCACGTCGCGCTTGCGCCGGCGTATAAGCCGCTTGGAGGCCATGCGTCCCACCTCGTTGAGGTGCTGGTAGCCCGTCACCTTGCCCGAGGCGTTGGTCACGATGCACTGCTGCTTGAAGCGGTAGTAGGGTCCCAGGCAGTACTGGTCAACCAGCTCCATGATGGAGAAGAGCTCCTCCAGCCGGTTCTCCAGCGGCGTGCCCGACAGGGCCACCACATAGGGGGCCTCTACCCGGCGGGCGGCGATGGCTATCTGCGTGTTCCAGTTCTTGAGGCGCTGCACCTCGTCGAGTATCAGCATGTCGGCCTGCAGCAGGCCGAGGCTCTTCACGTCGTTGCACATGGCGTTGTAGGAGACAATCTTGTAGAGGGCTGCACTCTCATACAGCTCCTTGCGCTTCTGGGCAGTGCCCTCCACGAGGCAGGCTTCAGCCCCCGTGAAGCGTTCTATCTCGCTCTTCCACTGATACTTGAGCGATGTGGGGCAGACCACCAGCACACTGCCCAGCAGGTCGCCTCGGCGCAGTACCTCGCAGATGGCAATGGCCTGCAACGTCTTGCCCAGTCCCATCTCGTCGGCAATGATGGCCCGACCCCGCTCAACGGCAAAGCGCACGCCCTCCTTCTGGTAGGCAAAAAGAGGAACGGAAAGCAGGGAATCGAGCCGCTCATCGGTGCAGTCGGCCAGCAGGCGA
>CAMGAL010000372.1 GCA_946007445.1 uncultured Mediterranea sp. | reverse complement strand
AAACCTCACTCCCACCACAGACCTGAAACTCCTGATGTCGCAGATGTCTTTTTTATTTAATTATACTTTGACCAACGAGATCAACACCTCGCTGCTTCTGCTGCCTGCCACACCGATGAAGGCCCGCATGCACGACCGGCGCGTGGGCTACTTTGCCGTGAGCTATGCCGACTACGATGCCAATCCGCAAGGTGTGGATTTCAAAGGCAAGATTACCCGATGGCGCTTGGAGCCACGCCCGGAGGACGTACAGCGCTATCTGAACGGCGAGCTGGTGGAACCGGCCAAACCGATTGTCATCTACATCGATCCCGCCACACCGCGCAAGTGGGTACGCTTTCTGATACAGGGCATCAACGACTGGCAGGAAGCATTCGAGGCAGCCGGTTTCAAGAACGCTATTGTAGCCAAAGAGGCTCCCACCGATGACCCCACCTGGAGTCTGGAGGATGCCCGCCACTCAGTGCTTGTCTACAAAGCTTCAGAAATCGGCAATGCCAGCGGCCCACATGTACACGACCCTCGTAGCGGTGAGATCATCGAGACCCATATCAACTGGTACCACAATATACTCAGTGTGCTCTACAACTGGTACATCGTGCAGGCAGGTCCGCTGGATCCTGCTGCCCAAAAGCCCGAATTCGATGACGAACTGATGGGTGCCCTGGTGCGCTACGTCAGTTGTCACGAGGTGGGCCACACGCTGGGTCTCCGCCACAACTTTGGTGCCTCGGCCACTATTCCGGTAGCCAAGTTGCGCGACAAGACCTGGGTGGAGAAGCATGGCGACACTCCCTCCATCATGGATTACGCCCGCTTCAACTACGTGGCCCAACCGGAGGACAGCATCTCGCGTGCAGGCCTCTTCCCCCACATCGGCATCTACGACAAGTGGGCCATCGAGTGGGGCTACCGCTGGTTCCCGCCTTTTACCACGGCCGAAGAAGAGGATATCTATATGCAGAAGTGGATACTCAAGAAATTGGCCGAAGATCCCCGCTACCGTTTCGGGCATGAGTTTGCCACCAATGACCCACGCAACCAAAGTGAAGACCTGGGCAACAACGCCATGCAGGCCAGCGCCTATGGCATCAAGAACTTGAAGCGCATCGTGCCCAACCTGATGAACTGGACGGCACAACCTTACAAAGGATTTGACAAGGCGATGGATGTCTATCAGAACCTGATGCAGCAATTCAGCCTCTACATGAAGCATGTATCTACCAACGTGGGCGGTATCTATGGCCAGGCCGTGATGTACGAACAACGCGACGAGAACGCCATGGAGTTTGTACCGCGTGCCACACAGCAGGAGGCCGTCAGGTTCCTCTGTCAGGAACTCTTTACCACACCGGAGTGGCTGATTGACAAAGAACTGACCGCCAAAACAGGCTTGAACATACAGAGTGCCCTGGCCGCCGTACAGAACAGCACCTTGAAAAAGCTGGTCAGCGCCGGTACACTCGACAAGATGAACTTGAACCTCGCCCTCAACGGCAAACAGGCATACGCACCATCAGAAATGCTGGCCGACTTGGAACAGACCATTTTCTCAGCCAAAGGTGCCGCAGACCTCAACGGACGCATCTTGCAGAAGAGCTATCTGAAAGCACTCACCAATATGCTCGACAAGCAGAAGATGAGTGGTTCAGCCATCAGCGAGGCACCCACCATTGCCCGCGCCCGGTTGGAACTGCTGTTGCCACGCCTCAAGCAGAAGGCAGCCTCTGCCAACGATGCCCTGACCGGCAGTCACTACCGCAACCTGGCGGTATTGATAGAGAATGCCTTCAATCCGGCTTTTGCCAACCGCTAACAACCATGTGAATCATTAACCACAATTAATCATAATTTACCCCAAAAGTAACCCATTTCTATGCTTGTACAACGAAAAGAGTTGAGCACCCTCGCCTATCGGCGAGTGTGGATGGTATGGATGGTCGCACTCTTCTCCTTAGGTATGGTTTCGGCACAAAACGACCGGCCTAAGGGAAAGCCCATCACCTACCAATGTGAGAACGAGCATCTATCTACTGCCCTGAGACAGGTGGAACGCCTCTCCGGCTACTACAAGATTCAGTTTGCCTACGAGGACGTGGCTCCTTACAAAGTGTCTGTGAAACTGGAAAACGCTACCGTAGAGCAGTCGGTTAACCAACTGCTGAAAAACACCAAGCTATTGCTTGATGTAGATGGCCGGTTCCTGCAAATCTACAAGGCTGACCAGAAAGCGACCGCACGCCAGCTGTCGGGTATCGTGAAAGATGCTGAAGGGGAACCTCTGGTGGGCGTCTCTGTACTCAATACCCAGACCAAACAGGGTGTGGTGACCGACATCAACGGCCGCTTTCAGCTGGCTTTTTCCGGCAAAGAGGCTGACCTGCAGATTTCGTATGTAGGTAAGCGGACCATTACACAGAAAGCCCGCCGTGGTGAGTACCTGGTCATCGTAATGGATGAGGACGAAAATCTGCTGGAGGATGTGGTCATCACCGGTTATCAGCAGATCAACCGCCGTTACCTGACGAGTGCCGTCTCCACAGTGACGATGGACGACCTGATGGTGCCCGGAGCGACCAACCTGAGCCAAATGCTCGACGGCACGATTGCAGACATGACACTGACCAGCAACCGCTGCGCGATCAACGCGACTCCCCGCATCCGCATCC
>CAMGAL010000371.1 GCA_946007445.1 uncultured Mediterranea sp. | reverse complement strand
AATGAAAGGAGTAGAGTATGAGGTACAGAATGATAGCCCTTCTTTGCCTGGCCCTGGCAAGCCTGAGTGCTGCCGCCCAACAGATCATGTATGCCAACCTTCGTGAGCTGGTGGAGGAGCAGGGCGATACCGTGACCACCCTCGGTGTGGAACGTCGCACCAAGAAACATATCCAGATGACCGGTGGCAACGACTATCGCATCTATTCGACCGAGAACGAGTCCATGAGCCGCTATCTGAAGTCGCGATGCTACGCAGTGCGCATCGACACGGCCCTCTATGTGAACTGCCGCAAGATGCGCTACAAGCACTTCCGCTTCGGCAACTGGTATGCCCCCGCGCGGCAGATAGGCAACAAGATATACTATGTGGCCCGACCCTAGGGACAGGCTACTACTCCCACGCTGCCGCCGCCCGCCGCCCCCCGGCTGGGCCGCCAGGTGGGCGATGCCATCAATGTGGTGGGCCTGCTGGAGGAGCGGGTATTCTATGAACTGGATTTGGAAACAGGCAAGTCCTACTTCGTGGGCAAGGAGAAGATGGCCGTCCTGCTGAGCCATCGCCCCGAGGTGCAGAAGCGTCTGCTGGAGGAGGAGCGCGAGTCGGCCGACGTCATGGCCCGCTACCTGCAGATACTGGCTGAAGAATAATTTTCTGTCACGACCGCTCAGAATGCGCGAAAACAGAATAAGTACGTAGGAAAAGATACACCTATAGCGATATTTTCCATATATCCCAAATGTAATGGAAAATATCGCTTTCTTTCATACCTTTGCCACAAACAAATACACTGTGTAATGAGCTATTATATTCTGGCAGACAATCAAGATGTGACGAGATATGCTGTGGAGACGCTTCTCCGGCAAGAAGAGGAGGAACATTCTATCCTGTATGCGGCCGACCGGGCTACGCTGGTCGACCTGCTGCAAGCGCACGAACAGGCCGTGGTGGTGTTGGACTATACCTTGTTTGACTTTCTTGACGAGGGTCAGCTGATGATTATCAGCGAGCGATTCTCCTCGACCCGGTGGATGCTGTTCAGCGACGAGCTGTCGGAGCCGTTTCTGCGGCGGGTCATCTGCACCTCGGGTGTGTTCAGTGTCGTGTTCAAGGACAGCTCCTTGCTGACCATCTGTGAAGCCTTGCGGATGGCTGCCCAGGGCAAGCGCTACGTCTGCCAGCGGGCCATGGAGACCGTTCTGGCCCATCCCTCCGATACCGACGAAAGCCACCTGCTGACCAGCACTGAGCGGGCCATTGCAGTGGCCATTGCCCTGGGCAAGACCACGAAGGAGATAGCTGCCGAGCGGGTGTCGAGCGTCCATACCATCAACACTCACCGCAAAAACATCTTCCGGAAGCTGAAGGTCAACACAGCCCACGAGGTCATCAAGTATGCCCTGCGGGCGGGCTGGGTTGACTCTGCCGAATTCCAGATTTAGGGTTCCAATGCCTGACGAATGTCTTGCAGCAGGTCTTCGCCTCCTTCCGTGTCGGCAATGAGGGAAACTCCGTGCCGGTGGGCGATGTCGGCCAGGGCACTGATGTCGGCCACAAACAGTTGCGGATTGGTGATGACCTCAAAGTAGAGGGCGCAGGTGCGGTCGTCAACCAGGGCCTCGACCTCTTCCGGATGGGTGAAGTCGGCAAAGCGGGCTTCGACACCAAAGTTGCCCAGCGTGTCGTGTATCAGTGACACACTGTTGCCGAAGAGGTGTTTGGAAGCCACGATGTTGAGCCCCGTACTGCTCACGGAAATCAGTGCATAGGCAATAGCCGCCATACCCGAGCTGAGGGCTGTGACGCTGGCAGCTCCCGTAATCTGCTTGACCCGCTCTTCGAAGTAATCCATGGAGGGGTTGGACACTCGGGAGTAGCAGGGCGCTGTGACGTGGCCGCTGAAGGCTTCGCACATGTCCTTGGCCGAGGGAAATTCAAACGAGGCCGTGTGGTAGACGGGCATGGCCAGTGCCCCGTAGGCGTCGGGCCGCTGATAGGCGGTCGTCAGGATTTTGGTTTCGTATTTCATCTGCTTGCAAGAATGATTTTTTTTATTTCTTGATGGTCACTTTATAGGTCGTTCCGGCCAGATGCTCCACCGCCACGACTTCGTAGCCTTGCTCACGGGCATTGCGGGGCACATTGTCCAGTGGCTCGCCTTCGCTCAGCAACACCTCTAGCAGGTCGCCTGCCTGCAGTTTGGAGAGCTCAATCTTGGTCTTTACAAATGTCATCGGGCAGTGTTCCCGAGTGATATCCAATGTCTTATTCATAGTTTTGCGGTATCTTGATAATCAGATAAACAGGGTCTGCCCACCTTCGGACAATCGCAGGAAGGAAGCCACTTGCCGCCCACGAAGGCGCGGCCTTGCTCCCGCTTGATGGCATCCAGTCCCCAGAAGGTGAAGAACAGGTTTACCTCATATCCCACCGCCGCAGCTCCCGTAGCAAGGGTGAATACGGCTGTCAGTTTATCAAAATCACCGCTGAAGGCGATGATGCTCAGTTTCTTGTCACTATTCATAGTTGTAAGGGGCAAATGTGAATGTCGTCCGTCAGATGGTCGATGGTGGGTTGCTCTCCGCAGATGGCGCATCGCTCTTGACGATGCACGCTGATGGTGCGAAACTCCATTGTCTGGGCATCGAACGTCAGCAATCGGTCGGTCAGCAA
>CAMGAL010000370.1 GCA_946007445.1 uncultured Mediterranea sp. | reverse complement strand
CTCCATGACCACGACCAGCACGGGCGGATTCTCCACCCACCAGGACAGCATCGCCTACTTCCATTCGCCCTACATCGAATATGTGCTCTCTGCCTTCATGCTCGTCTCCGGCATCAACTTCACCCTGCTGCTGCTCTGCTGCACCGGCCGCTTCAAGAAGATGCTGAAGGACGTGGAGCTCCGATTCTACATCGGCTGTGTCTTGGCCGTCACCCTCTTCTGTACCTTCTGCCTCTACCGGCAGAACCCCTCGATGGGTAGCGAGCCGGCCCTGCGCACGGCGCTGTTTCAGGTCATCTCCATCCAGACCTCTACAGGATTCGCCACCTGCGACTACATGACCTGGCCGCAAATAGCCTGGGGAATGATGCCCCTGCTGATGCTGATGGGAGCCTGCGCCGGCAGTACCTCGGGTGGTATGAAGTGCATCCGCATCGTCATCCTCAGCAAGGTGAGCCAGAACGAGTTCAAGCGCCTGCTGCACCCCAACGCCGTGCTGCCCGTGCGCATCAACCGGCAAGTCATAGCCCCCACCCTGCGCGACACGGTGCTGGCCTTCACCTTCCTCTTTGTCCTCCTGACGTTTGTCTCCATCCTCGCCCTGCTGGGCATGGGTCTTCCCTTCCTGGAGGCTACGGGCATCGTGGTTTCCAGTATGGGCAACACCGGTCCCGGCTTGGGAGCCTTCGGCCCTGCCTACTCGTGGAGTGCCCTGCCCGAGGCGGCCAAGTGGCTGGCCTCGTTCCTCATGCTGTTGGGGCGTCTGGAGCTGTTCACCGTGCTGCTCATCTTCACGCCTGACTTCTGGAAGAAGTAATGTCTGTTGTATTCAGACTCCTTCCACCCCTCGTCCACGGTTCGTCCATGGTTCGTCAACATCTTTCCTATGCCCCGTCCATCTGTTTATCATTTTCCGTCTAAAGAGACGGAACATTGACGGAGCTTTGACGGCTCATCGACGGAACATTGACGGAACATTGACGGAACATTGACGGAACATTGACGAATCATTGACGGACTATTGGCATAGTCAGAGCGTAGTCAGAAAAGAGTCAAGGCAGAGAGAAAACCTTTGGAAATCAGATAGATAGACGCATTATGTCCTCTTTCGGTCATTGAAGGCCATTTCTGATGTATGGACAAGATATAGGATATGGAAAGGGTTTGGAGAAAAGCACATTTGTCAAGTATTATCAAACGGATTCCAGCCAAACCCAGCGTGCCGACTCATCATCGGCAGGTGAGTCGGAGAGTTGACATTACAGGTTCTTCTTCAGCTCCTCCACCTGGCTGTAGGTGAAGCTGTCCAGCGCGTCGCGCATGGCCACCAGCTCGGCACGGATGGCCTTGAGCCGCTCCACGACATCGAGGTTGTCCACCGTCTGGCCCTTGTTGTCGTGCAGGCGCTTGCGGGCGCCGGGCAGGGTCATGCCCCGCTCCTTGACGAGGTGGTAGATGAGTCGGACCGTCTCGATGTCCTCCTCGGTATATTGGCGCACACCGCGGCCGGCCTTCTTGGGGCGGAGCTGGGGGAACTCCTTCTCCCAGTAGCGGAGCAGCGACTCATTGCCATCGAAGCGGCGGGCCACCTCGCTGATGGAGTAGTAGAGTTTCAAGGGTTTGTTCTTCTTGAGCATAGCAATCCATGGTTTTGCCTGCAAAAATAGCAACTTTCTTTCAAATGTGGCAAAAACGAGCTATCTTTGCGCAGTTTTTCAGAAAATCAAGTAAAGCAAGACATATATGACAGCAAATGAAATCAGAGACTCGTTTAAGAGTTTCTTTGAGAGCAAGGGACACCAGATTGTTCCCTCAGCTCCGATGGTGATTAAGGATGACCCCACGTTGATGTTCACCAACGCGGGCATGAACCAATTCAAAGACATCATATTAGGCAACCACCCGGCCCAGTTCAAGCGGGTGGCCGACTCGCAGAAGTGCCTGCGCGTGAGCGGCAAGCACAACGACCTGGAGGAGGTAGGACACGACACCTACCACCACACCATGTTCGAGATGCTGGGCAACTGGTCGTTTGGCGACTACTTCAAGAAGGAGGCCATCTCCTGGGCGTGGGAGTATCTAGTGGATGTGCTGAAGATTGACCCCAAGAACCTCTACGCCACCGTCTTCGAGGGTAGCCCCGAGGAGGGACTGAGCCGCGATGACGAGGCTGCCTCCTACTGGGAGCAGTTCCTGCCGAAAGACCATATTCTGAATGGCAACAAGCATGACAACTTCTGGGAGATGGGCGACACGGGTCCCTGCGGGCCCTGCTCGGAGATACACATCGACTCGCGCCCGGAGGAAGAGAAGGCTCTGGTGCCCGGCCGTGACCTGGTGAACAAAGACCATCCGCAGGTCATCGAAATCTGGAACCTGGTGTTCATGCAGTACAACCGCAAGGCCGACGGCTCGCTGGAAGGACTGCCCGCCAAGGTCATCGACACGGGTATGGGCTTCGAGCGACTGGTGCGCACGATGCAGGGCAAGACATCGAACTACGACACCGACGTGTTCCAGCCCCTGCTGCAGGCCATCGGCGCCCTCTCCGGCACTGAATATGGCAAGAACGAGCAGCAAGACATCGCCATGCGCGTCATTGCCGACCACATCCGCACCATCGCCTTCTCCATCACCGACGGCCAGCTGCCCAGCAACGCCAAGGCAGGCTACGTCA
>CAMGAL010000369.1 GCA_946007445.1 uncultured Mediterranea sp. | reverse complement strand
TACCTGTACACCTGCGTTGTCCGCCTGATGAAAGATGGGCAGGCGGTGGATGAAGTCCGCCAGCGCTTCGGCGTGCGCAGCTTCTCGGTTGACCCCAAGCAGGGCTTCTTCCTCAATGGCCGCCCGTATCCGCTGCACGGCGTCTCCCGCCATCAGGACCGCAAGGGTCTGGGCAATGCCATCACGCGCGAGATGCACGACGAGGATATGCAGCTCATCAAGGAGCTGGGCGCGAACACGATCCGTCTGGCGCACTATCAGCACGACCAGTACTTCTACGACCTCTGCGATGAGGCCGGCATGGTCGTCTGGGCTGAGATCCCCTACATTTCCGAGCACATGCCCAATGGCCGTGAAAACACGATCAGCCAGATGAAGGAGCTGATCGTCCAGAACTACAACCACGCCTGCATCGTCTGCTGGGGCGTCTCGAACGAGATCACGATCTCGACGAAGGACAACCGCGACATGCGCGACAACCATCATGTGCTGAACGATCTCTGCCATGAGATGGACAAGACCCGCCTGACGACGCTGGCCTGCTACGCCATGTGCGGCCCCTTCAACCCGGTAGCGCATATCACGGATCTCGTCAGCTGGAACCTGTATCTGGGCTGGTACGTGCCGGGCCTCTTTTTAAACGACCTCTGGATGGACTTCTTCCACCTCTGCTACCCGAACCGCGCGCTCGGTTTCAGCGAGTACGGCGCCGAGGGTATGCCGAACCTGCACAGCGCCCACCCCCACCGCGGCGACCACACCGAGGAGTATCAGGCTATCTACCACGAGTATATGCTGCGCTGCTTTGACCGCCACAAGTGGCTGTGGGCCACCCATGTGTGGAATATGTACGATTTCGCCGCCGATGCCCGCGACCAGGGCGGCGAGCCGGGTATGAACCACAAGGGCCTTGTGACCTTTGACCGCAAGACCAAGAAGGACAGCTTCTACATCTACAAGGCGTGGTGGAGCGATGAGCCGTTTGTGCATATCTGCTCCAAGCGTTTCACCGACCGCACCCAGAGTGAGATCGAGGTCAAGGTCTACTCCAACCAGAAGAACGTCAGCCTCTATGTCAACGGCGCAAAGCTGGACGAGCAGGAGGGTGAGCACATCTTCAAGTTCCGCGTCAAGCTGAACGGCGAAACCAAGGTACAGGCCGTGGCAGGGGACTGCATTGACGAGGCCGTGTTCCGCAAGGTTGAGACACCCAACCCCGACTACAAGCTGGCCAAGAAGAAATCCACCAGCGCAAACTGGGTATAACCACGAAAACACGCCGCACATCGCGGCTGTTTAGATAAAACCAAGGAGAAGAGACATATGGCAAAGAAGAAAAAAGGCAGCGGCGTTGCTCTGTGGGGCTCGCTGACCGGCGTGACCGCAGTGCTGACCGCCGGTGCTGTGGTTGGCAACGTGATTGCCAACCAGTACGCCACCACGCTGAATGTGGCGTTGAACGCGGACACCTACAAGATTATCAAGGGTGACACCACCGCGGACACCGAGTATTTCAAGAGCGACTTTGCTTCCGATGCACAGCGCGAGGCCTATGAGGCCGAGCTCTGCGCACAGGTCGAGGCCGAGGGTGCCGCTCTGCTGAAGAACGAGAACGCCGCCCTGCCGCTGGCAAGCGGTGCCAAGGTCAGCCTGTTCGGCCACGGCGCTGTTGACCTGATGTACGGCGGCACCGGCTCCGGCTCGGTGGATACCTCCAAGGCACCCAACCTCAAGCAGGCGCTGGAGTCCCAGGGCCTCAACGTCAACGAGACACTGTGGAACCTGTACAGCTCTGACGATATGATGAGCAAGTACAGCCGCAAGACCCCCGATGCCATTTCCGACACGCTGGAGGCAAACACCCAGTATGCCGTCAACGAGGCACCGTGGAGCGCACTGTCCAGCGCCGAGTCCAGCTTTGCCGAGTACGGCGATGCCGCCATCGTGGTGCTGTCCCGCTCCGGCGGCGAGGGCGCCGACCTGCCCAGCGGCGACAACGGCACCGATGACTACTGGAACAAGGGCGCAGAGGGCGACGGCAACTATCTGGCCCTCTCCGCCGAGGAGAAGGAGCTGCTGGCCAACCTCAAGACGCTGAAGGACAACGGCACCTTCAAGAGCATTGTGGTGCTGATCAACTCCTCCAACGCCATCGAGATGGACTTCCTCAACCCCGAAATCTGCGGTGAGGATTACGGCATCGACTCCGCCCTGTGGATCGGCGACGTCGGCCAGACCGGCATCAACGGCGTGGGCCAGCTGCTGGCCGGCACCGTTACCCCCTCCGGCAGCCTGGTGGACACCTACCTGTATGACAATATGGCCAACCCCGCCATGTACAACTTCTACACACAGGCCTACCCCAACGCAGCAGAGTTTGACCTGCTGACCGAGGGTGCCGACGTGCAGGGTATGTACAGCGTCTATCAGGAGGGCATCTACCTCGGCTACCGCTACTTCGAGACCCGCTATGAGGACGTTGTCATGGGCACTGCCAACGCAGGCGACTATGACTGGGCCACCACCGTTGCCTTCCCCTTCGGCTACGGCGACAGCTACACCACCTTCGCATACTCCAACTTCAACGTGACCGAGTCTGACGATGCCTTCACCGTCACCCTGAAGGTCACCAACACCGGCAAGACCTTCTCCGGCAAGGAGACCGTCCAGATCTACTTT
>CAMGAL010000368.1 GCA_946007445.1 uncultured Mediterranea sp. | reverse complement strand
ACAACACATCTTGCGGTTCATGAAGCTGGTGGCACCGGTAGCTGTCACCGTGGGATAGTAAACAGTACATCCTTCAGGGAAATCAAAGCTTGTCACATAGTCGGCTTTGGAGTAAGTGTTTTTGTCGGCACCCTGTACACCCATGATGTAATAAGTCTGGCCGGGAACCATGACCGTAGAGGTCAGACGATAGTCGCGGTTGTCGTAGATGTCGTTGATTTTGTTGAAGCCTTTGTAGTCTTTGGAGTAGAAGTAGGGCAGACCGTCCGTGGTACAGGGCACCATCAACATCCACTTCAGGGGAATGCCGCCGCCCAGCGTCGTGGCAAACGTAGCTCCATAGGCGTGCGTGATGTTCTTGGAGCACTTGTTGCTAACGGGGTTGTGGCAGATCTGCAGGATATACTCCTTGTTCTGGTCCTTCTTGAAGCCCATCGGATTGGTGTTCTCATCCTCCAGGTTGAAGAGATAGTTGTAGGCGATAGACTCGTAGGGAGTGTTCTCAGCATTCCAAAGCTGGTATTTGCCGGAAGAGATGACTGCATCGGCCAGCGAAGCAGCCTCTGTCAGCATGGCTTCTACTGAAGGATAGCCGGCAGGCTTGGAGGTACCGGCCCCTTCCGAAGTGCCATTGCCGTCGGTGGTTTCCTTCACATACTTCTCCCACGTGCCTTCGAAGAGCAGCACACGGGCCTTGAAGGCTTGGGCACCCTGCTTGGTCACTCTTCCGTCGTAGTTCTTCTCCTCGGGCAGGCCGCTGATGGCATCGTTCAGGTCGGCGAGTATCTGAGCCACCACTTCGTAACGTGAGTTGCGGGCGGCATAGAGTTCCTCCGAACCGGTAGAGAGAATCTTTGTCACCAGAGGCACACCGCCAAAGCGCTGCAGCAACCAGAAGTACTGATAGGCACGGAAGAACTTGGCTGTAGCAATGGAAGCCTGTATGTTGTCCGTACCAGTATAGGTTTCCCCCTTATCAATCACGACGTTGCACTTGCGGATCTTCGCGTAGCAGAGCGACCAGTAGGTGTCGTTCTGGCTGGCAGCTAGCGTACCCATGGTAGCCTCATTCAGGCCACCGATGTCCGAACCCGTATCCCACAGGTTGTAGATGGTGTGCGTAAAATTGGCTCCGTTCACCTTTTCGGTCACGTCCTTGAAGCCATAGAAGCTGTACGTGCCATTGGCAGCCGCTTCAAACTGAGCGGCATTCTTGAAATAGTTGGCTTCGGTCTGTGTGTCTGTCGGATCCAGATTGAGGAAGTAGTCTGAACAGGAGGTAGCAGTCCCCATCAGGACCACAGCACCCAGCATTCCTATATATTTCTTCATAATTATTTCTGATATTTAGATTGTTAAACCATTAGAACGTTACGTCGAGACCCAGTGTCCAGCTGCGGTTGAAGGGCAGCGAGGTACGCGAAGCAGAGCTCTTTTCAGGGTCGTATCCGTCTTTGACACCCGTCAGCTCGCAGACATTGTCGCCTGAGAAATAGACTCTGATCTTCTCAATCTGCCACTTGCTGAGCAGCGACTTGGGCAGCGTATAGCCGATGGTGATGTTCTTCACACGGGCATACCAGGCATTCTGGATAGAAGAGTCGTTGTTGTTCATGTTCCAGTTGTTCTTGTTGTTCTCCAGCGAGAGGCGGGCATACTCAGCATCCTGATTGTCCCACGTCCAGGTGTCGAGCTGGGTGTCGAGGATGTTGTTGTAGTTGCGATAGAAGGCACACATGTTCATACCTGCATTGCTGCCATATCCACCACGAATCAGGTAGCGGCGACCTACGCCCTGGATGAATGTCGAGAAGTCGAAACCTTTCCACTTGGCTCCGGCATTGATGCCGAACAGGAAGTGCGGGTCGGTATCGCCGTAGTAGTAGACGTCGCCTGCACCGGTGTTACCCTTTCCGCCGGTAGTGTCGTGTTCGGGGTCGAGAATCAGGATCTTCTTGCGGTCGCCGGGACGGAGGTGGAGTTTCTCATTGGTTTGAGGCACCATACCAAGGGCTGCACCGCCGTTGCAGTTCTTGTACTGCTCGTAGTACTTCTCAATCTCTTCGTACGAGGAGAAGTAGCCATCAGTCTTGTAGACAAAGAGGGAGTTGAGAGGATAGCCTTCGCGCACGCTGATCATGCCGGCCTTCCACACATCCGTACCACTGTAGTCGGTCACCTTGCTACGTGCATCGCTCAACGAAGCCGATACCCAATACTCTACATCACCCGCTTTGTCGTTCCAGGCCAGCGAAGCCTCCCAACCGTTCACACGCAGCTTGGCATTGTTGGTGGCAGGAGCGGTGGCACCCAGCACGTCGGGATAGGTCAAAGCTACCAGCATGTTGTCGTTGGTCTTGTGGTACCAGTCGAAGCTACCGCTCAGGCGATTGCCCAGCACGGCAAAGTCGATACCGATGTTCAGGTTGTGCAGCTTCTCCCACGTACGCGAGTAGTCGGTCATCGAACCCAGATAGGCCGTGCCTACCAGACCGGAGTTGAAGTACCAGGTACCCGTGGTGTTCATCGTGGCCAGGTAGTCGTAGTTGCCCAGGCTGCTCACGGCACCACCGGTCACACCATACGAAGCACGGAGTTTCAGGTTGTCCAGCCAGGGAGCACGCTCGCGGATGAAGTTCTCCTCCGATACACGCCAACCGATGCTACCGGCACCGAAGTTGCTC
>CAMGAL010000367.1 GCA_946007445.1 uncultured Mediterranea sp. | reverse complement strand
TGCAAGATGGGCGCGGAGGGTGGCCTGAATGGCCTGGCTGTCGGGGGGGAGCTATGCCCTCTACATCCGTCCGTTTGCCTACCGCTGGAAGCCCTGCTACGGGCAGAAGGGGTATGGGGTGTGCATCCCCTGCCGCTATGCGGTGCATGGCATTGATGTGTCGCATCACCAGGGAGAGATAGACTGGGAGGCTGTGGGCCGCTGCCGCGACTCGGAGTTCCCTCTCCGGTTTGTCTTCCTGAAAGCCACGGAGGGAGGCGACTACAGCGACGACTGCTTCCAGCAGAACTTCGAGCAAGCCCGCAAGCAAGGGCTGATACGGGGTGCCTACCACTACTACCTGCCGCAGACCGATGCCCTGAAGCAGGCCGACTTCTTCATCCGCAATGTGCGCCTCGACAAGGGGGACTTGCCGCCTGTGCTGGATGTGGAGGTGGCCGGTAAGCGGAAGGACGGAGCGTGGCAACAAGGGGTGAGGCGCTGGCTGGAGCGGGTGGAGAGCCACTATGGCGTGAAGCCCATCCTCTATACCTCCTACAAGTTCAAGAAACGCTACCTCAGCGATACCCTGTTCAATGCCTATCCCTACTGGATAGCCCACTACTATGTGGACTCGGTGCGCTACGAAGGCCGGTGGGCCTTCTGGCAGCATACGGATGCAGGCGATGTGCCCGGCATCCGGCAGGCGGTGGACCTGAATGTGTTCAATGGGTCGCTGGAGGAGCTGATGGAGATGACCATCCGATAATCCACACACACTCTCTCTCTCTTACTGAATAGGCATCACCCGTTCGCCTCGGACACGTACTTCCAGAGCGGAGCGGCCATGAGTGCCTGACGCACCTCGTCGTCGGCAAGCAGACGCTTCACCTCGTCGAGGGTGAAGAGGTGTACGGTGAGGTCTTCCGTAGCCTCCAGGTGTTGCGAATGGGTGCGCTGTACGCCTCGTGCCAGGAAGCAGTGGGTCAGGTTGGTCATGGTGCTGGCGTTGGCCGAGAGGGTCATCCAGTGCTGCCATTCGCCACCGGCATAGCCCGTCTCCTCCAGCAGTTCGCGCTGGGCGGCAACGAGGGGCGTTTCGTCCTTCTCGCAGACACCGGCGCAGAGCTCGTAGCGCGTCTCGCCGAGGGCGTGGCGATACTGGCGCACCAGTACCAGCTTGCCCTCGTCGGTGATGGCCAGCACATTGACCCAGTCGGGGTACTCCAGCACATAGTACTCGTCCATCACTACTCCTGTGGGCAACTGCACCTTGTCGCGGCGGGCGGTCAGCCAGGGGCGACGTATCAGGTACTCGCTCTCCAGCAGTGTCCAGCGACGCTCGTCGAGGGACTTCTTGGCGGCCTTGTCCGGCTGGCCGGATGGGGCCTTTCCCTCCTCCTCCTGGCGCTCCTTCTTGTAACTCTGTATCATGGAGGCCGACACGATGCCTGTAGGCACGGCAATGATGGTGTAGCCCAGCAGCATCACCACGGCCGAGAGAAAGCGGCCGAAGGGCGTTTCGGGCGTGATGTCGCCATAGCCCACCGTGGTCAGTGTGACGATGGCCCAGTAGATGCTGTTGGGGATGTTGTCGAAGGCAGTGCCCGGCTGTTGTCCCTCCACCATGTACATCAGGGTGCCGATGCTGATGACCAGTATCAGCACGAAGAGGAAGAATACGGCTATCTTGCGGCTGCTGATGTAGAGCGAGTAGAGCAGCAGATGGCCCTCGTCGAGGAAGTTGAAGAGCTTGAACACGCGGAACACCCGGATGAGGCGGAAGGTGCGGATGATGAGCAGGTAGCGTGCCGGCCCGAACAGCCAGGTGATGTAGAAGGGTAGGGTGGCCAGCAGGTCCACCAGACCGAAGAAACTGAGCGCGTAGCGGCGAGGGTTGGGCGAGCAGTAGAGGCGCAGCACATACTCCGCCGTGAAGAAGAAGGTGAAGACGTACTCCATCACCCGCAAGTAAGGGCCTGCCACGTGCGACACGCCTTCGATGCTCTCGGCCACCACCACCAGAATGCTTAGCACGATGAAGGCCATCAAGGCCACGTCGAACAGCTTGCCCGGCCGGGTGTCGCTCTCGAAGATAATGATGTAGATGCGGCGTTTCAGTGCCTCGTTGTGCAGCAGGCGGTGCCAGCGGTTCATGAGTTTCTTCATGTTTTGCGCTTTTAAGTTTTTAAGTTTTTAAGTTTTTGAGTTTTTAAGTGATGGACTACAAGCAACAAGCTACGAGTTGCGGGTTATGGGTTACGAGTTACGAGTTATGGGTTTGGGGTTATGAGTTACGAGCTACATGCTACGAGTTATGGGTTATGAGTTACGAGCTACGAGTTACGAGCTACGAGTTTCGAGGTATGCGGAGCGGGCTGAAAGCCCAATAAGCCATTAGCCCAGGGCAACGCCCTGGGTCTGTGATACTTCGTGTATGCGCCCTGAAGGGGCAAAAGCATCAATCTCTGAATACATAATCTTTATAATATTTCACATCATATAGTTCCAATAGTTTTAGGTATTCCTCATCCTCCTCACGCATGATGGGGCTGTCGGTCTTAATATGGAATACCAGATGAATATATAATTTACTCAACGATTGCGCCATAGTTGTTGTTGCTGCTTTTGCCCTTTCAGGGCGTGGTTGTTTTTTATACCATTACCCAGGGTGTCGCTTCGCTCTGCCCTGGGCTAATGGCTTGTTGG
>CAMGAL010000366.1 GCA_946007445.1 uncultured Mediterranea sp. | reverse complement strand
ACGTAGAGCAGCAGATTGAGCGTCCGCAGCTCACCCTCACCCCACGGCGCGAACTGCTGGCCCGCTACGGCATCAGCCTGCCTCAGTTTGCCGAGGCCGTGAATGTCTGTCTGGGAGGCGAAGCCGTATCACAGGTGTATGAGCAGGGCAAGAGCTTCGACCTCACCGTGCGCCTCGATGACTCCTTCCGCTCCACGCGCCAAGCGATTGAAGAGATGACCCTCAACGATGCCTGGGGCCATCCGGTACCGCTCAGTGCAGTGGCCGATGTACGCTCCACCACGGGTCCCAACACCATCAGCCGCGAGAACGTGAAGCGCAAGATTGTCATCTCGGCCAATGTGGATGGACGCGACCTGCGCAGCGTAGTGACTGACATGCAGCGGGCCATCGATGAGGAGGTGACGCTGCCCGAAGGGTACCACGTTGAGTTTGGCGGACAATTCGAAAGCGAGGAGGCAGCCAGCCGCACGCTGGCCCTCACCTCGCTGATGAGTATCGTTGTGATTTTCCTGCTGCTCTACCACGAGTTCCGCGACCTGCGCGAGAGCGGCATCGTGCTGATTAACCTGCCGCTGGCCCTCATTGGTGGCGTGCTGGTCCTCGTGCTGACCACAGGTGAAGTGAGCATCCCTGCCATCATCGGATTTATCTCGCTTTTCGGCATCGCCACCCGCAACGGCATGTTGCTCATCAGCCACTATAAGCAGCTGCGTTCAGAGGGTCTGAGCGTGGAGCAGAGCGTGATGCGCGGTTCACTCGACCGTCTCAACCCCATCTTGATGACGGCACTAAGCAGCGCACTGGCCCTTATCCCGCTGGCCCTGGCCGGCGACCAGGCCGGCAACGAGATTCAGAGTCCCATGGCCAAAGTAATCCTGGGCGGTCTGCTCACCAGCACCCTGCTCAACGGATTCATCATTCCGATTGTATATCTATGGATGGAAAAGCTAAAAGAACGAATTAACCCCAAAAACGCATAAACAAATGAAAGCAAGAATTGCTTTGCTCGCTGCAGGCTGGTTGCTCTGGGCGGGCACTCTGAGAGGGCAAGAGGCCGATGGCATGACGCAGATTCTGCGCCTGGTCGAGGCCAACAACAAAGAACTGCAGGCTGCGGCTCAGCAAGCCAAGGCCGCACAATGGGAAAACCGGGCAGGGAACAACCTGCCCGACCCCACGCTGAGCTATGCACACGTGTGGGACTCACGCGACAGCGAGATTACACAAGGAGAACTCATCGTGAGCCAGAGCTTCGACTTCCCCACGCTCTACGCCTCGCGCCACCGCATGAACCGCTACGCCAATGCAGCCATTGATGCCGACCTACAGGCTACTCGCCAACGCATCCTGCTCGAAGCCAAGCAGCTCTGCATCGAGCTCACCGCCCTGCACCAGCAGCGCCAGTTGCTCCGCCAGCGCATGGAGCAGGCCGACCGGCTGGCTCAGCTCTACCAGCTGCGCCTCAATGAGGGAGATGCCAACCAACTGGAGATGAACAAAATCAAACTGGAACAGCTCAATGCACAGACGACCTACCGCCTGACGGAAAGCACCCTGCAGAGCAAGATGCAGCAGTTGATTGCCCTCAACGGACAGCAACCCCTCACTGCCGGCAAGCCCGGTCCGCTGGGTCCTGCCGTACCACAGCCCGAAGCCATCGGACTGACTACCTTTGCCGATACGCCGTTGCCGACTGACTTCCTCACCCTGTTTGGTGAGCTGGTTGCTGCCGACCCACAGTTGCAGGCCCTGGAGCAGAGTCGCTTAGCCGCAGCCCGTCAGCTCAGTGTGAGCCGCCAAGGCTGGCTACCCAAACTGGAGTTAGGTTACCGCCGCAACAGCGAAAGTGGCCACCCACTCAACGGCGTCGTGGTAGGCTTCAGTATCCCGCTGTTTGAGAATCGTGGCAAGGTGAAGAGCGCTCGCCTACAGTCAATGAGCGTCAGCTTCCAGCGCGAAGATGCCCTCGGCAAGGAGCAGAGCCGGCTAAAAAGTCTTTATGAGGAGGCCAGCCAACTGCATCAGCAGATACTGACCTACCGCGCCACGCTGAGCGGTCCGCAGCACCTTGCCCTTTTGGAGAAAGCGCTGAAAGAGGGAGAAATCAGCCTAATCGACTTCTTCGTCGAGGCTACGCTGGTCTATGAGAGCGAAGGCAACCTCATCGAGCTCCAGAGCCGCTACGAAGCGGTCTTAGCCGAGCTCTACCGCTGCAGGCTCTAAATCCATACTCCCATCAAACCAAATCATTCCTTCAGGACAGATTGAAAGTTCCGTCCTGAAGGAATTATAGTTTTCACTCTTCAGCCGTGAGAAGTTAACTGTTCAGCCGTGAAGAGTTTATTATTCAGCCGTGAGAAGTTAACTGTTCAGCCGTGCAGTTACTTTATGCTTAGTGTGGCTCCGGCTTCGGCTCTTACCTTGGCCTCCACTTCAGAAGCTGCGGTCGGCGTGGAGAGGGTATAGGGCGGAGTGAAGGAGGTTCCGTTGCTGGTGGCAGTGGTAGAGCCTGGGAAGAGGCAGTCGCGCAGTTCAATCAAGCCCTGATGGTCGGCATCCTTTACATGTTGCTTGTAGATGGACTTGCTGATGTTACGGAACACGGTGCGTTCCACACAGACATTGGCCTCGTAACCCAAACCGACACAGACGCTGGTGGCCGAGCTGCTGTAGAGACACTCTACGA
>CAMGAL010000365.1 GCA_946007445.1 uncultured Mediterranea sp. | reverse complement strand
AGATTACCCACATCCCGACCCGTACGCAGGACCGCAACCAGCCCTATCAGCCGGTGCCCGTGAGCGACGTGATGAAGAACGAGCCCGACACCGACTTCGACCGCGAGGTGAACCAGCAGTGGCAGCGCGACATCTTCAAGAAGTGGAAGAAGAGCGACAAGGATACGCCCGAAATCATCCCCTTGCAGATTGGTGCCAAGACGGTGGTGACCGAAGACCGTCATCGCTACATGGACCGCTGCCAGGACGACAAGGTGTGCGTGTGCGAGATGTCAAAGGCCAACAAGGCCCAGGTGGAGGAGATCTTGCAGATTGCCGATGCCGACCCCGCAGGCTGGCGCAAGACGACGCTCGAACAGCGTCATAAGATCATGTACGACGCAGCCAACCGACTGGGCCAGTTGCGTGGCGACCTGATAGGTTGCATGTGTGCCGTGACCGGCAAGACTGTGGTCGAGGGCGACGTGGAGGTATCCGAAGGTATCGACTACGCACGCTTCTACACCACCACGATGAAGAAGTTTGCTGCCGAGAAGGACATCCGCATCACGCCGAAGGGCACCATCCTGGTCATCTCTCCGTGGAACTTCCCGTGTGCCATTCCCGTGGGTGGCATCGTAGCCGGTCTGGCTGGCGGCAACACCGTCATCCTGAAGCCCGCCACCGTGGCTGCTCCTGTGGCTTGGCTCTTTGCCCAGGCATTCTGGGATGCAGGTGTGCCCAAGGAGGCCCTGCAGGTCATCATCACCGACCGCGAGGCCCTGAAGGTGCTCACCACCTCGCCCGTCATCAAGCACACCATCCTGACCGGTGGTACCGAGACGGCACAGGCCATCACCAAGGCTGCTCCTGCCAAGCCTCTGTCGGCTGAGACGGGTGGCAAGAACGTCATCATCCTCACCGCATCGGGCGACCGCGACCACGCCATCATGAACATCGTGGCTTCGGCCTTCGGCAATGCCGGTCAGAAGTGTTCGGCCTGCTCGCTGCTGCTGGTGGAGCGTTCTGTGTACAACGACCCCGACTTCCAGAACAAGCTGCGCGACGCTGCCACCAGTATGAAGGTGGGTAGTGTATGGAATGCCGGCAACATTGTCGGCCCCATGATCACCAACCAGAACGACAAGCTGCTGAAGGCTCTGACGCTGGAGCCGGGCGAAAGCTGGCTGGTGGCTCCGCGCTTTGTGGATGAGAAGAAGTATATCCTGGCTCCCACCGTGAAGTGGGGTGTGAAGCCCGGCAGCTACTCGTTCCGTACCGAGCTGTTCGGCCCCATGCTGAGCGTATGCCCCATCGCCAACCTGGAAGAGGGCATCAACCTCGTCAATGGTCTGGATTATGGTTTGACCAGCGGCTTGCAGAGCCTCGATGAGAACGAACAGGCTCTCTGGAAGAACACGCTGATGGCCGGTAACCTCTACATCAACCGCGGTATCACAGGTGCCATCGTCAATCGTCAGCCTTTCGGCGGCATGAAGCTCTCTGCTTTCGGTGGTGGCGTGAAGGCCGGTGGTCCCAACTACTGCAGCTGCTTCGTGAAGATAGAAGACGCTCCCGACAGCAAGACCGACTACAAGCGCAGCTATGCCCAGGCCTACGAGAAGGAGTTCGCTCATCCGCGCGACATCAACAAGCTCTTCGGCGAGCAGAACCTCTTCCGCTATCTGCCTCTGAAGAGCATGGTGCTCCGCCTCTTCCCCGGCGATACCAACGAGCAGGCTGAGATGATCGCCCTGGCAGCCAAGACCTGCCACACGCCGCTCACCATCAGCTTCGACCCCGCCGACGACCGCTCGGCTGCACTGGCCGCTACAGGTTGCACGCTCAAGAAGGAGAGCCTCGATGCCTTCATCGCCTCGATGCCCCTCTACGAGCGCATCCGCACCTGCCGTGCCGACCTGCCGATGGCTGTCTACGAGAAGGCTGCCGCCTGCGACAAGTACATCGCTACGGCTGCTCCGCTGAAGAATGGTCGGGTAGAACTGATACACTACATCAAGGAGCAGAGCATCACCTTTGAGTACCACCGCTATGGCAGCATCAGCGAGGTGCCCAAGGAGGAATAAGAGATAGATGAAATGCTGAGAGGGCGTTGCCGGTAGGGCAATACCCTCTCAGATTCTATTTCTCTGCAGAGTCGGGAAACCACAGATACTACATCTACTAATCAATTTAATTTTATTCATATTCAAAACAACACATTTATGGAAAAAAAGCTATTTTGCCTTTTCCTTTTTGTTGCACTACTGGCTACAGGGACCATGTTCGCCAAGAACATGAGCGTCCGCGGTACGGTGGTCGATGAAAATGGAGAACCGCTCATTGGCGCTTCCGTCTTGGTGAAGGGGACTCAAAACGGTCAGATCACCAACCTGGAAGGAGTATTCAGTTTCGCCAACCTAAAGAAAACAGACGTTCTGGTCATCTCGTTCGTGGGAATGCAGAAGACCGAAGTAGCCGTGAAGCCACAGATGACTATCACGCTGCGTACCGATGCCGAACAGCTCGACGAAGTGCTGGTGGTAGCATTCGGTGAGCAGAAACGTTCGTCGTTCACAGGCTCTGCCTCCGTCATCAAGAGCGAGGCGTTGGAGAAGAAACAGGTGACGAACGTCATCAGCGGTTTGCAAGGCCAGGTAGCCGGACTCCAGATGGTACAGAGCAGCGGTGCGCCCAACGCCACCCCGAC
>CAMGAL010000364.1 GCA_946007445.1 uncultured Mediterranea sp. | reverse complement strand
AGATGGGAGACTATTGGTTCCAAACGGGCACTCCGACCTTCCTGGTGCAGCTGCTCAAAGAGAGCGACTACGACCTGCGTACCTTGATGGAGGGTGTCGAGGCCGATGCCACCTCTTTCTCAGAGTACCGCGCCGACCGCTCCAACCCCATCCCGCTGATTTATCAGAGCGGCTATCTGACCATACAGGATTATGAGCGAGAGTTCAAACTTTATAAATTGGGCTTCCCCAACGAAGAGGTTCGTTACGGCTTCCTCAACTTCCTGATTCCCTTTTATACAGCTGTGGGCGACAGCGAGCGCAATTTCTATGTGGTCAAGTTCGTCCAGGAATTGCGCTCAGGCGACGTAGATGCCTTCATGAACCGCTTCGAGGCATTCTTTGCCGATTTCCCCTATGAACTGAATGATCGCACGGAGCGCCACTACCAGGTGGTCATCTACCTGGTTTTCAAACTGATGGGTCAGTTCACGCAAGCCGAGGTACATAGTGCCCGTGGCCGTGCCGATGCGGTGGTGCAGACTCCCGACTATGTCTACGTCTTTGAGTTCAAGCTGGATGGCAGTGCCGAGCAGGCTTTGCAACAGATAGAGGAAAAGGGCTACGCCCGACCTTTCGCGGCAGACCACAGGAAGGTGGTGAAGGTGGGTGTGGAGTTCAGTGCCGAGCAACGCAACATCAAGCGGTGGCTGGTGGAGTCATGACAGTAACATCGAATAGACTAACTTCTAAAATATAACAGAAGAATATGGCTTCGACGACACCGATTCGGCTGTGCTCGAAACGGTGGATCTGGTCAAGAACCATCCGCTGGTCCCCAAAGATATCGTTGTTCGCGGTTACATCATGCACAGTGTGACGGGTGAGTTGCGCCCCATCTCAGAAGAGGTCAAGTGACCCTATTCGTGACTCCAACTTCTGCAGGTCGAGGCTGTCCAAGCCGAGTCGGCTGAGGGAGACGGGCCGATTGTGGTCGTTCAGGTAGATGGGTGGAGTGGGAGCGAAGTGCTCTCCGGCCAAGGAAAGGGAGTCGGTCAGGAAAGGAGTGCGGAGGCCGGCGAGCTGCAGCATGGTGTGGAACACGCTGAGGCTGACCGATACGGGTTGGTCGGCATGGGCTTGCAGGCACGTTGCCTCCTTCGGATGCAGGGCCCTATACTCCGGCGAGAGCCAGATGAGGAGGGGGACATGGAGCTGGTAGTAGGTAGGCAGGGGAGAGGCGTGCAGGAAGAGCCGACGATGGTCGTCGAAGAGGTCTTCGCCGTGGTCGGAGGTGTAGAGCCAGGCGGAGGGAATGGCGTAGGCTTGCAGCAGCTGGGTGAGGTCGGCCAGGAGGGCATCGGTCTGCCGCAAGGAGTTGTCGTAAGCATTGACCAGAGACGCCCGGTTGCGAAACTTGGCATCGGTGAGGCTGTCCGGCTGGAAATGAGCCATCTCCCGCGGATAGCGCTCGCGGTAGTTGAAGTGGGAGCCATAGGTGTGCAGCACGATGAAGAGCTTGCGGTGTCCGGCTTGCAAGGCTTGGGCAACAGCAGGCAATAGCTCGCTGTCCGCAGGGTTGGCTTGGTCGGGCTGTTCCTCTTTCAGGAAATGCCACTCATCGGCCTCCATGCCGAGGAAGTCGATGAACGAGTGGTTGGGGCGTTGGTTGGAGAAGAAGAAGGTATGGTAACCGGCTTAGCGAACCGCGGTGAGAATCCCCTTTTGCCGATAGATGTCGTCAAATCGTGCGGCGGAAACGGCCGTGAGCAGCATCGGCACGCTCTTGTGGGTGGTGTTGCTTTGCGTCAGAGCCTTGTGGAAGACGGTGAGGCCGGAGAGGCGGGAGAGCCGGGGATTGGTCGCGCGCGGATAGCCATAGAGGCTGAAGTTGCAGGCGCGTGCCGTCTCGCCGATCACCAGAAGATAGGCCTCGGCCTGGAGGGTGTCGTGTGTGGAGGTGGCCTGAAAGCGAAAGTCGCGGGAGGTCTCCGCATAACGAGTCTGGCGACCGGCACGCTCCATAGCCAGCCAGAGGTTGTAGCCCGCATTGACGGGATAGAGGTGCAGATGCGGACGGTAACCGGCATCGGAGAGTCGGGATAGGCCGAGGCAGAGCAGGCCGGCCATGGCCATCCCCAACGCCCCTCGGCGGGCGGTGTGGCGGAAGTAGTCGCTGAGTAAGGAGTTGCTGCGGATGGAGCAGATGCCCAACGCCAAGGCGGGCAGATAGACGATGAACACGCCTGCCACACCGGGTATGAGGTTGTCCAGCAGCTCCAATGCTTCGCCGGGATTGGTGGTGACGAGGTTGAGAAACATGTCTACGGCGATGACTGAGCGGCCGAAGAGGTATAGCAACACCAGCTGGAAGGCGGCGAGGAAGACCAGGGGGAAGAGCCACCAGAAGGTCTTGCCGGGCTTGCGCGAGAGGGTCAATATCCAGGCATAGATGCCCAACGGCAGGAGCACGTTGCACACTCGGGCGGGCCACCCCATAGGCTCTGTCAGGGAGAGCCCCACATGGGGCAGCATCAGCGCCAGCAGGTAGTAGAAGTAGAGCGGCCGGGGCTGGCTGCAGGCGGTGAGTATGGAGTTAAAACGCTTCATTGATGTTGAACAGAAAACCGCTTTGTCCGCCCTTGCCGAAGCCATAGTCGAGGCGGACATTGACATCCTTCTTGAACTCCCAGCGGTAGCCCAGACCATAGT
>CAMGAL010000363.1 GCA_946007445.1 uncultured Mediterranea sp. | reverse complement strand
TGGGGTTGTGGGATCCGGTGTGTACGGGAAAGTTCGGTGTGGTTGCCTACGTTTTTCTGCTGGGCATTTTCCGGTTGAACGGACGGATAGGCACTCGACGACCAGCCCGGACAATTATGAGTACCGAATGACAAGCCCAGACGGCTACACTCGCTGATAGCAAACGACATGAGTTGCAGCCAGCGTTCCGAACCGATGGCCTGGGTAGTATCTTTAACCTGTACCTGCAGAGCACCTCCCACCTGGAAGTTCTGTACGCCACCGATACCAACCTCCTGATAGGCTTCCAAATCCGCCGTGATGCCCTCTTTAGAGACGAGTCCGTCCATCCATTGCCATATCATCAGCGGTTTGGCCTCTGCCGGAGGATTCAGGAAATCGGCTTCTATAGTCTGCCCCATCGAGCGCGTGCCAACCATAAGCAGCAGCGAAAACATCAATAAAATCAAGAACGGTCTGTTGTTGTTCATGGTTCATGTAGTTTTTTGTGAACAGCTCCACACCTCCTCCCAAGTTACGCCGTAGGTAATGCGACATAACAGAAGAGGAGAAGTGGAGCACGTATAATTTAGAGATTAATAGCCTGCATTCTGCTCCAGAATGCCATTTGACTCTGTGATGGCAAACTGAGGAATGGGGTACAACACTTGATAATCTTGAGCTTTGTTGCCACGCTCACAGGCACGCTGAATGAAAACACCATGGCGTATCAGGTCTTGACGACGCATACCCTCGCCAAATAGTTCGTGACCACGTTCCAACAGCAGATAGTCGCGAAATGCCTCCTTGCTGGCAGAGGCTTCCATCGGTATTTCGATACCAGCACGGTCAGTCACCTGTTTCAAAGCTTTGATAGCATCTGCTGTCGGACCATTCAACTCATTCTCGGCCTCGGCGTATGACAGCAATACCTCAGCATATCGTAGCACAGGCTGTGCAGTCTGAGTGCCCCAATTGGCAAACTGTGTGTCCATGAACTTGATAGGGATGGGACCCACCATGCCGTTATCACGATTCACGCGCTGACCGGTGGAGTTGTCATACTCACAGAGAATCACGTCCTTGCGCGTATCATTCTTCTCGAATGTATCATAGAACTCCCACCGCATGCAATAGGCTTTCCACCCTGAGAAGTAGTTGTCCTCGGTACCTCGAATATAGGAACGTCCCTTGTCATTATACCCTCGCTTGAAATCGTTAGGAAGTGTCTCTGTCACATAGTAATTGTCAGAAGCCGTATTGGAGGGCACTGCCCAGATGAGTTCACTATGAATCGGAGAAGTGAAATTGCTTTCATAGTTGTCGAGTAATTGATAGCCCATACCCATCAGTTTCTGTGCTACAGCTTTGGCTTGCTGCCAGTTCTTCTCATGCATGTACAGACGCAACCTCACGCCATAGGCGATGGCCTTCGACATACGTCCCCACATGTCGGGATTATCATTGTACTTGTCCGGTAATGACTCTGTGAGCAATGCATCTTCCAGATCTCTTTCGATATAGCCAATGTAAGTCTCTTTTGACGGACGCGGCTCAATGACATTGTCCATCAACGTGGATGCATCAAGCTTCACATTGAGTGGTCCGAAGAAATCGTACAAGGTATACATATAGAAGGCACGCAGAATCTTGGCTTCGGCGATGTAGCGTGTGCGTATGGCATCTGTTGCCCCTTTGCTATTCTCCAACTGATGGATGACATCGGTGGCACGGGCTACAAACCGGAGCACGTTGTAGGTGGAAAGGATGGCTCCACCCGTGGAGGGCCCTACGTTGAACTCATCGTAGATATTGTTGGAGTATGCGCGCATCACATCGCCGGTAATCAGGCTGGCAGCGAAGTAGGAGTTGATATCTGCATTATAGAGCGAATTATACCATTTGCCCGTTCCACCATCACTATACCCCCAATTGGTCGTCAAGGGCAGGTAAAGACCTGTAACGGCTGCATCAAAGTCGCTTTCGGTCTTGAAGAAATTGGAAGGCGACATATCCGTGAAGTTTTTTGTTTCCAGCATGTCCTCACAGGAAGTCGTCAGAGTTGTCATAACTGCTGCGCCCAGCATGGCGCATACGATTATCTTTTTCATATTCTGTCTGAGTTAAAAATTAAGATTGAAACCGAAGGAGAGTGACAAAGCTTGCGGATAAGGATTGCCCACAGAAAGTTCAGGATCAAAGCCGTCATATCCCGTAATGGTGGCCACATTCTGGGCATCTACAAAGAAGCGAGCTCCGCGGATGAAATGGCTTTTCAGGAAAATGCTCTGTGGCAGTGTGTACCCTAATGTAATGTTTTTCAGCTTGACATAACTGCCGTCCTGCAGGTAGAAGTCGCTGGCACCTGAAGGGTTGGTGCTGTCATACGGATTGGTGGCTATGCCAGGCATCCATCCCTGACCGTTCTGGGAGTTCCATACATCAGTCATCACATTGACGTAAGTGTTGCTCGGAGCATTACCCCGATTTCCCAAATTGGCAGCTACAGGTATCTGTCCATAGGTACGGCCCGTACCGCTGTTGTAGGTTCCTATATACTTCTTGAATCCCAGCGCACTGTACAAATAGATATTCAGGTCAAAGCCTTTCCAGCTCCAGGTGTTGCCGAAGCCGATCATCCAGCGCGGAGTACTATTTCCCAACTTCACCACATCTTTGGCATCAAGTTTACCGTCTTCTTTCAGATCTACATATTTGATATTACCC
>CAMGAL010000362.1 GCA_946007445.1 uncultured Mediterranea sp. | reverse complement strand
GCGCCGCTGGGGCCGGCCCGGAACCCGACGACACCCGAGCCGGCCGCGCCGCGTGGGCCGTCGTACTCGCGGTCGCGCACCACGGCGGTCACGGCGAAGCGCTTGATGTAGTGCGCCCCCTCCTTGCCGTCGCGATAGACCACGTTGTAGATGGTGCGGTGGTCGTTCTTCTTGAACACATTGGCATAGAGGATGTTCTTGCCCACAAACTTCTTCTCGGCCACGCCGGTGACGATGAAGCGTCCGTCGCGATAGAAGAGGATGACGTCGTCCAGCTCCGAGCAGTTGGCCACAAACTCGTCCTTCTTCAGCCCGGTACCGATGAATCCCTTCTCGCTGTTGATTTAGAGATTCTCGTTGTCCTCGATGACCTTGGCCGTGTCGATGGTGTCGAAGTTGCGCAGCTCGGTACGGCGGGGGAAAGCCTTGCCGTACTTCTCCTGCAGGTTGCGGAACCACTCTACGGTGTACTCCACGATGCCCTCCAGTCGGCGATTGGTCTCGGCAATGTCCTGCCTCATGCGGGCCATCAGCTCCTCGGCCTTGTCGGCGTTGAACTTCAGGATGCGGGCCATCTTGATCTCCATCAGCCGCAGGATGTCGTCGCGCGTCACCTCGCGGCTGAAGCTCGGCTTGTAGGGCTCCAGGCGGCGGTCGATGTGGGCGCAGGCGGCGTCCATCGAGGGGGCCTGTTCAAACTCCTTGTCCTTATAGATGCGCTCTTCGATGAATATCTTCTCCAGCGAGGCGAAGTGCAGCGTCTCCTGTACCTCGGCGCGGTGTATCTCCAGCTCGCGGCGCAGGAGGTGCAGCGTGTGGTCCACCGACTTGCGCAGCACGTCGCTCACACTGAGGAAGTGCGGCTTCTGGTCGTCGATGACACAGCAGTTGGGCGAGAGGCTTACCTCGCAGTCGGTGAAGGCATAGAGCGCGTCGATGGTCTTGTCGCTCGACACGCCCGGCGCCAGGTGTACCAGGATCTCCACGTTGCCGGCAGTGAGGTCTTCCACCTTTCGTATCTTGATTTTCCCCTTCTCGCTGGCCTTCACGATGGAGTCGCACACGGTGGCCACGGTCTTGCCGTAGGGTATCTCGCGCACGGCCAGCGTCTTGTTGTCCACCTTCTCTATCTTGGCGCGTATGCGCACAGAGCCTCCCCGCTGGCCGTCGTTGTACTTGCTCACGTCGATGCTGCCCCCGGTCTGGAAGTCCGGGTAGAGCCGGAACTCCTCGCCGTGCAGGTAGTGGATGGCCGCCTGGCAGAGCTCGTTGAAGTTGTGGGGCAGGATCTTGGAACTGAGGCCCACGGCAATGCCCTCCACGCCTTGTGCCAGCAGCAGGGGGAACTTCACCGGCAGGGTGACCGGCTCCTTGTTGCGGCCGTCGTAGGAGAGCTTCCACTCGGTGGTCTTGGGGTTGAACACCACGTCGAGGGCCAGCTTGGAGAGGCGTGCCTCGATGTATCGGGGGGCGGCGGCGCTGTCGCCCGTCAGGATGTTTCCCCAGTTTCCCTGGCAGTCGATGAGTAGCTCCTTCTGTCCCAGCTGCACCAAGGCGTCGCCTATGCTGGCATCGCCGTGCGGGTGGAACTGCATGGTGTGTCCCACGATGTTGGCCACCTTGTTGTATCGTCCGTCCTCCATGCGGCGCATGGAGTGGAGGATGCGTCGCTGCACCGGCTTGAGTCCGTCCACGATGTGGGGCACGGCACGCTCCAGGATGACATAGGAGGCATAGTCCAGAAACCAGTTCTGGTACATGCCGCTCAGTTGGTGCTTCACCTGTGCGTTGCCGGCATCGGTCGGTTTGTAGTCGGAATGCAGCGTGGTTTCTCCATCATCGGCAGGCACTCTACCATCTTCATTCTCTTTATGTTCTTCAAGGTCTTCGCTCATAGCTGTGGGGAAATTGTCAGTTCATACGTCGACCGTTTTCCGCGGTCGCAGGCAAAAATACAAATTTCTTTGCGAAACGCAGACTTTTCGAAGAAAAAATCGCAGAAAGTTCCCTATTCGGGCGTTCCTGTCAGATTCATCCGGCATCTGGAGTAATCCCATATCAACCTACCAATGACGAATTGCGCCATGCAGATTGTACGAGGTATCTCAACTCCCCTCCTCCCCGGAGGAGGAGAGTTGAAATCATTCCTTGACTTCGCTTGGAATGGCAATATGGTGGGTAAATGACTGTTTCACTCGCCCCCGCTCGCCTCGGGGCTGCGCCTGATGCCGCCCGACCGGACGCACCTTCTTCTGCCGCTCCAGTTCATAGACGCGCTTGATTTGCTTCTGCGTCAGAAACTTGCTGTACTCCTGGTAGTACTTCTCGCGGAGGTCCAGCATCTGCTGCTGCCGCTTGAAGCCGGCTTTCAGCCTCTCGCCCACGGCCTCGTCGGTCACGTCCGCCTAGCGGCGCTGCTCCTTGCCCCGCTCAGGAGCGAGAGCCTTCATCTCCTTCTGACACTGGGCATAGGTCTCGACGAAACGCTTCGTAGTGGCATCGTCGAGGGCCAAGGCGTCGGCGATGCGGTGCGCCCGCTTGTCGGCCTGTTCTTCGCGCGAAATGCGCTGCTTCTGGTTGTTCTGGGCAGTGGCTGCCCCCATACCTGCCACCATCAAGGCGGTCCAAAGAATGAATCTACTAACTGTTTTCATCACGTTACGGTTTTTAGGTTACTATAATAGATTTGTGTTTGTGTTGGCCTCTATCGGCCTT
>CAMGAL010000361.1 GCA_946007445.1 uncultured Mediterranea sp. | reverse complement strand
GGAGCGGGCGCAGCAGTCGGCAAAGGCACTCATTCCCTTCAGGGTCTTCCGGATGTCGGCGTTCCACTCTTCTCGCTCGGCCTTGTTCTCTAATTCGGGGTAAACGCCGATGGCATACGACTCCTGGTAGCGGTTGGGCAAGGGGAGGTTGACCACGATGGGCTTGTTGGGCTCCTTGTTCAAGCTGACCCTTTGGATGGTCGTATTGTATTTCATCGGTTCAATCACGGCATAATAGGCGGGGAAATCGACATAGACGCTGAATTGCAAGCTGTCCGGCCTTTCCTGTCCCGGATGGGTGTTCCCCACATACCATGACCATGCCTGGCGGGTTTTTACCTGCCTGCAGCAAAGTAAATCTTTGCTGAGAGGGCCATGGAGGCCCGCATTTTGCATGCCCTTACTGTTGATTTCATAGTCCCAAATCATCCAGTTGGAGCCTTGACCAAGTTGATTGGCATGCTGATTCCATTGGAGCGACTTGATATTCATCTCCTTCTCCAATTCGGTGACGATTTCCTGACTGGAATAGGAGCCGGTCAGGGAGCCTGTCAAGCCGTCGCTATAGCCAATCGAGCCCGTGATATTCCAGCCGGTGATGGTATGGCGGGAATAGGTTCTGCCTTCCACATCGGGCTCCAGGTCTTCTTGCCTGAGTAGGGGGTTCCGGTCGCTCCATCTCACATAGACATCGGGGCCGCAGTAGGTGTATCCGCCTTTGCATAATCCCCAGAACTTCTTTTCGGCATTGTTCTTGAGGACGTTGAATTCGTATTGCGTTATGTCCCAGAAGCAGCCTTGGTAGGCCTCCGGTCCGTTGAAATACTCCTCCATCACGACGTGATAGTAGTCCTGATTGTCCTCGAACGAATAGAGCGGAGTAACCCAAAAGCTCAGTTCGGCAGGCAATGTCACGGTCTTATTCCTATTGACGGGGGTGCTGAAGTCCAGCAGGCAGGGTACAATTTTGGTCAGCTTCTTCTGCGCAAAGGGGTTGCTGCTTGCCTCTGCCCGGGTGACGGCAGAAGGATTCAGCACCTCTTCGGCCCATCCGGCCACGCTCTCTGCAAATCGGCCGTATTCAAAGTCGGTGGGTTCGGAGGGGGTGACGGTCACGGTGCTGCTCTCTCCCGTCTCCACATTGACCGAGGTCTGCTCGATGGGCTGGCTGTCGAAGAGCCTGGCTGCCTCCAGGTGGCTTTGGTCGTTGCGCAGGGCGAAGAAGTCGAAGGGGTAGGCTCCCTCGTCTGCTGCCCGTGTCTGGGCGGCCATCCGGGTTTCGGGCTTGAAGAAGTTGTCGATGTCGTCGTACATGGCAATGAGGAACAGGGCGGCTGCCAATCCGTTGGGCTTGTCCATGTAGAGGATGGCGCCCCGCTGGAACGCCTCTTTCAGGGCCATCACCGTGGAACGCTCCATGCGCAGCATAGCGGCCTCATCCATGAAGATGAGTTCCACGGTTTCGGAGATGGCCGTGGTGTTCAGCGGGTCGAGCAGGTGGCGCATACCCGTCACGCGGTCGAGCACCTTCTGGGTGACGGGGCCAAAGTCGGATCCCAGTACGGCCACATCGCGGGTGAGGCGGGTCTCAATCTGGTCGGTGGTGGGTAGTTCCTCCCTGATGTCCAGCTCCTCGGGCGAGGGCATCCACTCCTTGTCGTCGTCGCTGCAAGATAGCAACATGAGGAAGCTCATGGCAAACAGTCCCATCAGGTAGAGGGGCAGGCTTTTTGTTCTTGTTATCATCTTGTTCTTTATTTAAATGGTTTATTGATGTTCTTATACGAGTAGCGCGACACCCCCGATGGATAGTATCAGGGCCAGGGCCGCCAACGCCATCTGCAGGCGGTAGAGTCCTTGCTCTGTGAGATGGGGGAGTCGGAGTGCGGCTATGGGATGGGTCGTTGTCATGCGGGTTGCTATTCGTTTTTGTTTTCCGCTGCAAAGATAGGAACTTCTTGCCAAACGGATGTGGGAAAATTGGTATGTATGTCCCATTTTGTCCCGATAGGTGTCCTATTTTCTCCCGAAGTTGTCTCATTTTGTCCGATAGGCTTGATTCTTTGATGGTTAGATACATTCACTTTTTTTGGCTTGAAATTTCCCCATTTCATCGAAATCCGCTACTTTTGCCCCATTGAAATATGGGTCATCCGACTTCATAAAATCTGTAGAAATCCATCGCCGGCTACATGAAGAACGCCCTCCAAGTTTTCCATTGACCCTCTCATCCGTACCCGCTCCGTACTAACTCCGCTGTTGCTTCGTCTGATGTTCGCTTCTCCTCCGCTTCCTATAGAATGAAGAAGGTAGAAACGGCGAGCGGAGAATGAGCGAACAATGAGCGAAGGAGAAGCGGAGCAGGTACGGAGCAGGTACGGAGCGGGTACGGTATAGGGGTGCCAAAACTCCATGATTCGGGTAGATTTGGCACCCCTATCGCCTATGCTTGAGTTTTTTGTTTTATAAAATACTACTGAAATTGGTTCATCACTTCAAATGTCGGATGAACCATAAAATCACTCTTAACTCCCTACGCGCGCGTACCATACTTTATTACGGAGCAGTGTGTAGGGGATAATTTCTGATAAATGCGAAAAAAAAACGGGAGGAATGCTTGTGGATTCGAAAATAAGTCGTACCTTTGCAACGCTTTTGAAACGAAGTGCATCGGGCGCTTAGCTCAGCTGGTTCAGAGAGTCAGCCTTACAAGCACAGG
>CAMGAL010000360.1 GCA_946007445.1 uncultured Mediterranea sp. | reverse complement strand
CAGTTGACACATACAGAGAGGGTGTACCCAAAAACTGATTTTTGATACACCCTCCAAAAATAATGACTTTTCACCGAGTTAGTCTCGGAAATACTCATTGTCCGATGTGCCGATGACGCTCTTTCAAAATGACAGCCATGTGGTCGATGGCCCATTTCACCATAGGCTGACAAGCCTCGAGGAACGAACAGGCCCGGTCAGTCAGCCGATACTCCACACGCGGAGGTACCTCGGGATAAATCGTGCGATGCACGAATCCGTCGGCCTCCAGACTGCGCAGGGTAGTGGTCAGCACCTTTTGAGTGATGTCGGGCAGTGCTTTCTGCAGGGCTGAGAATCTCATGGGTACTGCATGTTCCTTGAGGGTGTGCATCACCAGCAGTGACCATTTATCACCGATGCGGGCCAGTATGTTGCGCACGGGACATTCTGGAAAGAGCAATTCGCTGTCCATGGGTTAGCCTATTCAAAAAGCGTTCAATTACTGTTCAATGATGCCATCGGTCATGGTGTACTGTTCCAGCGATCCCTCTTTGGCCTGAATACAGATGTAGACCAGCGGAGTCTGACCCGTGCAGCGGGTGCAGCGGCTCACGGCAGGAGCAATACGCACCACACTGCCCGAAGCCACACTGACCTCAGTGCCATCGAGCGTGAATACGCCTTCGCCACTCAGCACAATGTAGAGTTCTTCGTTCTGCTTGTGCTTGTGATTGAAGGGGACCGCCTGACCCGGAGCCAACGAGCCGAATGATACCTCCATCGAGGTGCTTCCTACCAGTTCCTTCACGAATGCCTTGCCCTCGAAAGTGGCCAGATTGCCGACAGTGGCTACGCTGTAGCCGGCCGTAGATTGTTGCAATGTTGCTTGATTCATACTTTTGTTATTAATTGTTTTCGGGGCAAAGGTAGGTATATTTCACCATTCCGTGCAAGATGGCACTTGTCGGTCGGTAACTTACCTCGAGGAAACTATTATTGGAAATCAATAGGTTGCAGCAGGAGCATTTAGAGATTGTTAATATCATTCATCCAAGAAGCGACGGGTGATGCCCTCGTAAGCATCGATGCGGCGGTCGCGCAGGAAAGGCCACCAGCGACGCACATTCTCCGAGCGCTGCATGTCAACCTCCACCACCATATTCTCCGGCCGGTCATTGGCAGCCTGGGCCAGGATTTCACCCTGCGGACCGGCCACGAAGCTGTTGCCCCAGAAGAGGATGCCGGTGGGCTGTCCGGAGGGATCAGGCTCATGACCCACACGATTGACGGCAACAACGGGCAGGCCATTGGCTACGGCATGTCCGCGCTGCGATATCATCCAGGCATTGAGCTGGCGGTTCTTCTCGTCGTCGGTATCGGTGCTCTCCCAGCCAATGGCCGTGGGGTAGATGAGTATCTCGGCTCCACGTAGGGCCATGAGGCGGGCTGCTTCGGGGTACCACTGGTCCCAGCAGACCAGCACTCCGAGTTTGCCCAGCGAGGTCTGGATGGGCTGGAAGCCCAAGTCGCCGGGGGTGAAGTAGAACTTCTCGTAGTAGGCGGGATCGTCGGGGATATGCATCTTGCGATACTTGCCGGCTATGCTGCCATCGCGATCGAACACCACGGCGGTATTGTGGTAGAGGCCGGGGGCACGCTTCTCGAACAGCGAGGTGACCAGCACAATGCCATGGGCAGCAGCCAGTTCGGAGAAGAAGCCCGTAGAGGGGCCGGGGATAGGCTCGGCCAGGTCGAAGAGCTGGGTGTTCTCGGTCTGGCAGAAGTAGAGGGAGTTGTGCAGCTCTTGGAGCACGACGAGTTGGGCACCATGTTCGGCACAGCCCTGGATGCTCTTGGCCAGATTCATCAGGTTGGTGCGCAGGTCGGCGCAGTTGGCTTGTTGTATGATTCCTATTTTCATTGTTTCTTTTTTAGGAGTTATAGTAGTTATAAGGAGTTATCGGCCCTATGGGCCTCAGGAGTTAAAGTCGATAGTTTGGATTGATGGAGATAAAAGAAGATAAAGGGAGATAAAGGGAGATAAAGGCTGATACGTTGACCATTGGCTTTAACTCCTAACGGAGCGAAGCGGAGTGATAACTCCTCTAACTCCTTTAACTCCTTCTTCATGTTTCACTCCTTCCAGCCATGACTCCCGCCGGATATTGCATCGTAACGCAGTGCAGAGACCCGTGCTGCTTGATGAGGGCGCGGCAGTCGATGCCTACGACTTTGCGGTCGGGGAAGGCTTGCTGTAGTACGCTCTTGGCCTGATTGTCCAGGTCGGGCTGGTCATAGGTGGGGTAGAGCACCGCTTCATTCATGATGAGGAAGTTGGCATAGGTGGCCGGCAGCCGCTCACCGTCGGCATAGATGGGGCGGGGCAGAGGGAGCGGCAACAGGCGGTATGGTTCGCCGGCAGCCGTGCGGAAAGTGCGCAGTTGCTCCTCCATCAGCCGCAGGGCTACGTAATGTTCGTCCTGCGGGTCATCGCATTGCACATAGGCAATGGTGTCGTGGGGGCAGAGGCGGGCCAGGGTATCGACGTGGCTGTCCGTATCGTCACCAGCCAGGTAGCCGTGGTCGAGCCACAACACTCGCTCTACGTGGAACGTGGAGCGCAGATACTCCTCAATCTCCACCCGGTTGAGTTGCCCGTTGCGGTTGTTAGAAAGAAAGAATTCTGATGTGGATAGCTAGGTGCACTGCCCTTCTCTCGAGAAGGAACCTCCCTCCTACAC
>CAMGAL010000359.1 GCA_946007445.1 uncultured Mediterranea sp. | reverse complement strand
TTCCAAAGTCATACACCATTTGTCAATGAAATATGGTGCATTTTGGTTTATGGACGAACATTTGTCAGATAATCAGACGTTATTTAATGAGAATTTATCCCATATCGGTAAAGAGTTGAATAGGTCGAGAGAAGATTTCATAAGTGAACATTTCGCAAAATATACATCACCTCAATTTCCTCCTGTATGGAAAACTTTGGAGGTCGTATCCTTTGGAACCCTCTCCAAGTTGTTTGAGAATTTCGGTGATAAGCATGTAAAGAAAATCATAGCGCGAGAATTTAATCTGCCACAGCATTTATAGCTGGATTAAAAGTATTGCAGTTTTGCGGAATTGCATTGCGCACCATTCTCGCATATGGAATCGGAAGTTCCCTCTAAAACCGCAATTACCACTGAAACTTAATGGAATGTGGATTGATTGTTCGGGAATAGAACGGGCGAAGTTGTATGCACAGCTTTGCTGTCTTGTCTATCTTCAAAATCAAATTCATCCCGATAACGATTTCAAACAGCAATTAAAATCGTTACTGAAAGCCCATCCCAATGTTGATGTCGCAGCGATGGGATTTCCTGTCGGATGGGAAAACGAGCCGCTTTGGAGATAAAGCAATTATCCTTAAATTAGCAGAATTATAATTTTACAAGAAGCAAGGCATTGGATAATAATAAATTATCCAATGCCTTGCATATGTCAGGAAATTCACTTATCTTAGTGCTGCTAAAAACTCAAATAAAGAATATCTGACATATGGTAAAGGTAGACATAAAATCTGAGATAATCACTCCTTTCGGAGTAATTTATTACGCAAGCAAGGCTTTTTATGCGGCTCATCCGACATTTGGAGTGATAATCTCTCTTATCGGATTTCTTATTCTCCCTGTTTCCCTTAGTTGACAGAGGCTCTTTCCCACACCACGGATTAAAATGCCAAGTTCCTTGGCTGTTTGGGGTGCTGTTATTTGAGGATTTCTCTTCTTTGTCGGTGGTAATGTGGGTGACTTCCGCCTTTTCCTCACTTGTAGAGCCGACAGCGTCTTCCCTCCGTAAGGTATAGGTGGTCCAGCGATTCTTGTTCTCTTTGTTCAGCAGTTGCTTATCCACCATGCAGAGAGCCCCAAAAGTATCTGGAACAACTGTTTCAACGCATTGGAACAACCGTTTCAACTTATTGGAACAACTGTGCCAACGGGATGGAACAACTGTGCCAATGGCTATGGGTAAGTGCTGCAACGGACTGTCTGGAGTGGTGAAGGATGGCTATTCAATGAGGTCTGCCCCTGCGGAAGATAGGGGCAATTGTGGCATGAAATACTGCGAAAGTGTGGCAGATGATGGGGAGTATCTGCCACATCTGCCACCAAAAGCAGTGGTTTTGACTCACAAAAAGGCGCGTTTTAAGCAAAAATGGGCGGTTTTTGTGTCAACAATCAGAAATACTTGAACCATCTGCCACACAAGAAGGAACGATAAATGGTTGTGGCTCACACTATTGATGGTTTTCGTGTGGCAGATGGCAGATGTTTTCAACTTCTCACGCGCGCGCGAGAGACACCCGCAGGATCTTGCCGCTGTGCGCTCCTATCTTGACTTCGGTAGCCTTGTAGGGCAGCAGGCTGATGGCCTCTACGGTGCCGGTCAGCAGGTCGGTGGCCCGGCAGGCTTCCATCGGGGGTATCTGCAGGCAGTCGAAGGCGTGCGAGGGGAGGTTGATGGCTACATCCACGGGATAGGACTCGAAGTTGACCACAATGAGCAGCAACTCGTTGTCGGCCTTGCGGAGGTAGGCGTACTGGCGATGCTCGTTGAAGCGCCAGCCGTTGATGTTGGCGTAGGTGAGGTCGAAGAAGGAGCCTTCGCGGAGGGCGGCCTCGCTGTTGCAGAGTCCCAGCAGGCGGGCGTAGAAGTCGCGCAGCTCCTGCTGCTCCCGGGTGAGGAGCTTGCCGTCGAACTTGCCGCCGTTGCGCCACATCCGGATGGTGTCCACGCTCCAGTAGTCGAAAATGGTGGTGCGGCCGTCGCGTCCGCTGAAGCCCTCGCTGTCCATGCCCTGCTCGCCCAGCTCCTGGCCGAAGTAGATCATCATGGGGTTGGTGTTCATCGTGGCCGACACGATGAGGGCAGGCAGTGCCTTGCGCGGGTCGCCGGCAAAGTAGTCGGAAGCGATGCGCTGCTCGTCGTGGTTCTCCAGGAAGTTGAGCATACGCTGCTCGATGCCGCCCAAGTTCTGCCAGCAGCGGCTGATGGCGGTGCACGACTCCTGACCCGTGGTGATGGCCCGCAGGGTGTCGTAGAGGCCTACCTTGTCGTAGAGGTAGTCGAACTGGCCGCGGAAGAGGTAGTTGCGATACTCCGCGGGGTTGTACACCTCGGCGATGAAGAGGATGTCGGGGTGCTGCGCCTTGACCTGCGGGATGGCCCACTGCCAGAACTCCACAGGCACCATCTCGGCCATGTCGCAGCGGAAGCCGTCGATGCCCTTGGCCGACCAGAAGAGCAGGATGTCGAGCATCTTCTGCCAGGTGTCGGGCACGGGGTCGAAGTGGCAGGTGCCGCCGTTCTGATAGTCCACGCCATAGTTGAGCTTGATGGTTTCGTACCAGTCGTTCACGTTGGGGTAGGCGTCAAAGCGGTTGTTGCCCGTGGCCTTGGCAGGCTGTTCGCGGTAGGGCTCGGCGGCGTCGCCCGGCTTGTGGAAGTGGCCGGGCAGCTGCGCCTGGGG
>CAMGAL010000358.1 GCA_946007445.1 uncultured Mediterranea sp. | reverse complement strand
TTCTAGCATTTGCATCAGCTTCATGTCGCACACTTCCGGCAACTTCTCTCGCAGCCACAGTATCACCACCTTGTTGCCTCCCTGGCTGCTCTTGAGACTCAGCTTGCGGCTGATCTCGTCGCTCTCGCGCGCATAGATAATGGGTTGTCCGTTTTCAGCGCCCAGCTGGTCGAGCCACTGGTTCATGCCAAAGTAGGTCGTAGAGGTCAGCAGGCACCGCCACTCGGGCAGCACATCGTCGCACACCTCCCGCTTGGGCTTCTGGCTCTTCACGATGGGGAACATGAAGTGTACGTCGGGATGCACCAGTTTCTCCCACTTGACGCACGAGGGGCAATGGCCACAGGCATCGGTATCGGTGGGATGCTGGCAACAGAGGTAGCGGGCATAGGCCAAGGCGAGGGCCATCTTGCCACTGCCGGCAGGGCCACACAGCAACAGGGCGTGAGGGATGCGCCCTTCGCGCACCTCCTGCCACAGCCGTTGCTTGGCGGCCTCCTGCCCGATGACGTCACTGAAGCTGAACATCGCGCCGGTCAATAGATTTGTCTGGCCACCTCGCAGATGCTGTCGGTGGCTCCGATGGAATAGAAGTGAATACTGGGCACACCATGCGCCATCAGCTCGCGGCACTGGTTGACGCACCACTCGATGCCCACCTGCTGTACCTGACTGTCGTCCTGGCACTTCTCCACCTCACGCACCAAGGCTTCGGGGATATCCACCTTGAATGTTTTCGGGATGACGGAGAGCTGCGCCTTGCGCTTGAAGGGTTTGATGCCCGGTATGATGGGAACCGTGATGCCGGCCTCGCGTGCCCGCTTCACAAAGTCGAAGTACTTGGCATTGTCGTAGAAGAGTTGCGTCACCGCATATTCGGCCCCCATCTCCACCTTGCGCTTCAGCCAATAGAGGTCGCTCTCCTGGTTAGGAGCCTCCTCGTGCTTTTCCGGATAGCAGGCCACGCCGTAGGAGAAAGGAGTCTTGGTGATCTTCATCTCCGACCCGTCGATGAAGATGCCTCGGTTGAAGTCGTTGATCTGCGCCTCCAGGTCGATAGCATGGGCATGACCCTCCGGCTCGGGAGTGAACAGCGATTCGTGCTTGGCCTTGTCGCCACGCAGCACCAGCAGGTCGGTGATGCCCAAGAACTGCAGGTCCAGCAGCTCGTACTCCGTATCCTCGCGCGTGAAACCGCTGCAAAGGATGTGGGGCACTACGGTGATGTCGTACTTGTTGCGGATGGCGGCAGCCACAGCCACGGTGCCCGGCCGACGGCGCAGGCGATTGCGCTGGTAAAGGCCGTTGCCCAAGTCTTTATAGACATACTCGCTGCGGTGGGTAGTGATGTTGATGTATTTGGGGTCGAACTCGCGCAGAAGGTCTATATCGTGATAGAGCTTCTCAATGCCTGTGCCCTTGATGGGAGGCAGGAGTTCGAACGAGAAGGCTGTCTGTGTGTTGTTGTTTATCAGGTCGATTACTTTCATATTGGGGCTCATTGTTCACAATTGGGACAAATGTACGAAAAACTTTAGGATTGCACCACGTTTCGAAAGAATTATCTATAGAAATTCTTCTTGAACGCCTCAAATTCCCCCTTTTTCAGCACGCAACGCTTCCACCAGGCTCTCCAGAAGCCACTGCCGTAGCCCGTCAGTTGCACATAAGCGGCGGCCACGGAGTAGAGGCCGATGCGCAGGCTCCGGTTCTGCCGACCGGCATCTACCAGGACCAGCAAGGCATAGAGCAGCAGGGGAGTGAGTGCGTAGCGACACCAGAGGGAGCCCACCAGGCAGGTGGCCACCCCCAAGGTGAAGAGGGCGGGCAGCAGATGCACGACCTTGAGCGACGAGGGGTATTTCTTATAGAGATTGATGCGGGCAATGCCCGAGTTGTGCACCTGCTTGAAAAACTTCTTCAGGTCGGTGCGCCGTTTGTGATAGACCCAGGCGTCGGGGAAGAGGCGGCAACGATAGCCGCCGGCAAAGATGCGGATGCTCATGTCGATATCTTCGCCAAAGCGCATGGGCGAGAAGCCCCCCAACGCCCGATACACCTCGCTGCGAAGCCCCATGTTGAAGCTGCGGGGATAGAACTTGTCCATCTTCCGCTTGCCGCCACGAATGCCACCGGTGGTGAAGAACGAGGTCATGGAGTAGTTGATGGCCTTCTGCATCGGGGTAAACGAGGGGAGGGCACGGTCGGGTCCTCCCAAGGCATCGGCAGGTTGGCGTTGCAGCTCAGCCTCCACCGCAGCCAGGTAGCCGGGAGGCAAGATGCAATCCGAATCGAGTACAATCAGGTATTCGCCACTGCTGCGCTCAGCCCCGTAGTTGCGCGTCTGCCCGGGGCCGGAGTTGGGCTTGGCGTAGTAGTGTATCATCAGGCGGTCGGCATAGCGTAGCACCACCTCCTGGCAGGGCACGCTCGACCCGTCCTCCACCACCACCACTTCAAAGTCTTTGAAGCTCTGCATCGTGAGGCTTTGCAGCAATTCGTCCACCTCATCGGGGCGGTTGTAAACAGGAATTATCAGAGAGTATCGCATGATGTCTGGGTTTCTTGGTTTCGATGAGGCAAATGTAGGGACAAATATCGACATCCCGGTCTGAAAACAGGAACAAAATGTTGGGAGGTCACAAAAAAAGGAGTATCTTTGCCCACCATACGGCAGAGTAGCATCAACCGCGGACGAGAAAAAGAAGAAACACCACTTAAGATTTAGATATGGCACGAAA
>CAMGAL010000357.1 GCA_946007445.1 uncultured Mediterranea sp. | reverse complement strand
CATGCTCCACAATGGACAGACGCCGGGCATAGCGCAGATCCAGTGGATTGCCATCTACATAGCGAGAGGCACTCTTGCCCCCACCCTGGCAAGCGGTGAGGAACAAGAGTGTCAAACAGCAGATGGACAGTAATGAATAACACTTCATAACTATCATGAACTATGGCCTAATATTAATTGAAGAACACCATGCCCGAGGGGTTCATGCCACCGGCATCAAACTTCTCCACGAAGCTGCCATCCTTCCTGAAGCGGTAGATGGTGCCGTTGGCATTGTAGTCGGACACAGCGAGGTAGATATCGCCATTGCCCGGATTGATCTCCAGCATGTTGATGCTCGTAGAGGTCAGTTCCGAGGGGGCGTTCTTGAGGAAGGAGGAGTTGTTGAGCTTGCCAGCCTTCGCATCGTAGGTGTAGAAAGTCGTGGTGGTTTCACCCGTGCCATACCAGTCGGTGAAGGAGTTGACTACATAGACCACATCGTTGTAAGTGGCCAGGTGAGAGGCGTTGCCCAGCTCAGTCACCTTGTTGCCGTTCTTGGTGTCAATCATCTGGAGCACAGAGCCCGGTGCGGTATAGACATTGCTGATGAAGAAGATTTTGCCCTCCTCTTCCACCATCTGGTTATAGGGGTTGGGCACCAGGGTGGTGATGGTCTCCTTCAGGGTGAAGGTGCTGAGGTCGATGACCTTGATTTCGTTGTTGGGTGTCCAGTCGGCAGCGCAGGCGTTGGTTACGTAGAGCAGGTCGTCCTCGATGACCACTGCCTCCATGCAACCGCCCAGGCCGGTGAGCTTCTTCTCTACCTGGAGGGTGCGAGCATTGATCTTGGCCACGGCACCGTAGTAGAACGAAGCGTAGATGTAGCCATCCTCAGCAGCCAGGTAGCGGATACCTGCAGCGAGGTCGGGGTCGCTGACGAACGATACACGTCCCTCCTCCACACCAGCGGCATTGAGCTTCAGCAGGTAGTTGGAGCCATAGACTGATACGAAGATTTCGCCATCATACTCGATGATGTCCTGACCCGTATCGCCCAGCTTGGCACTATTCTGGGTGAAGAAGATGTCGTTGATGAAGGCAGCGCTACCGTTGGGGTCGTAGAAGGCGATGCCGGCATTGTTGGATTTTAACTTACCTTCGTTCAGGATGTAGGCGCGCTGGTGAGGCAGCTCCACCTTGGTGCCTTCATCGTCCCAACCTTCATCGTCGTCACTACACGAGGCCATCGTTCCGCCGATAGCCAGCATACAGAGTATGCCATAGAATAAACTTCTGATTTTCATTGTCTTCTTTGTTTTTAAATTGTTATTGAATTGCTATTATCTTATACTTTAGAATGTGTAATCTATGCTGATGCGCCAGGAGCGTCCGGGCATGGGATAGTACTTGATGACATCATACTGCTCGTCGGTGAGGTTGATGCACTCGGCACGCAGGGTGCAGCTACCGTGCTTCAGACGGAGCTGTCGGGAGAGGGTCAGCGTATGCTCCACGTAGCCCGCTATCTCGTTCTCGGGCAGGTTCTGCTCCAGGTAGTAGCGCTTGCCCACCCCTATCAGCGAGTAGCCCACGTTGACCCAGGGGGTCTCCACGAGCGCAGAGGCGTTGCCACTATGCAGGGGGGTATAGGGAAGCTGGTTCTTGTACAGCTTGGAGCCCTTGTCAGTGAGGTCGATGGCCTTCTGCCACATGTAGGCTCCGCTCAGAATCAGATTGATGCGTCGGGCCAGGGAGATGGAGGCCGAAGCGGTGGCATCCACACCGGTAGCACGCACCTTGCCGTAGTTGACCATGCGCCAGGTGAAGGTACCGGGGAAGGCCACTATCTTGTCGTCCACGTCGTTGTAATAGCCATCCACGGTGAGGCTCAGACGGCTCAGGACCCCCACCCCGCTCTTGCTCCAGGTCACACCCAGGTTGTACTCGTCAGCCTTCTCGGGCTGGAGGGAGCGGTTGCCCAGGCGGTAGTAGTAGAGGTCGTTGAAGGTGGGCAGACGAAAGGTGCTCTTGTACATCAGCCGCAGGTAGAGCTCCTCCTCCGGCCAGGGCTTGAAGCTGAAGGCGAGTGCCGGTGAGAGGCGGTGTACATTGTCCGGAGCCTCGCCCTCCTTCACCTTTTCAGAGGTGACGGTACCTACCAGCGAGGCATCCACGCGGAGCCACTGCCGGAGGTAGCGGGCACGGAGCGCCGTGGTCGAAGTGTAGCGCGTGGGGAAAGGGCACTCCTTGAGGGTGCTCTCCAGGGTGTTGACCGCTCCGTCCTGGGCCAGCGAGAGGGCAAAGGCTGCCGTGGGCCGGTAGAGCACGGAGGCGGAGAGGTAGTACTCATCCTGACTATAGCGCTCGGTATAGATGCCTCCATCCACGGGGATGCCCGCATCGCTCATCTTGTTCCAGCCGTAGGTGTACTTGGCCTGGGCCAGGAGGCTCCAGCGGCTGTTGAAGCGCTTGCGGTACTGGGCCTGAGCAAAGGAGTTCTCGTCCCACAGCGTCTCGGTGGAGAGGGGGTTATAGAGGGTCACTGCCCCGGGCAGGCCCCGCTTGGAGCTGTAGTAGTAGCCCTTCACGAAGAGCTGGCTGCTGTCACGCAGGGTGTGGTAGAGGTTGGCCTCACCTTGCCAGGAGTAGATGGCGGAGTTGTTACGCTTCTCGTGGGTGACGTACTTGCCGTAGAACAGGGAGATAGAGTAGTTGCACTCGGCCGCAATGGTGGAGCCATCCGTGGCTCGTGAGGTACGGCT
>CAMGAL010000356.1 GCA_946007445.1 uncultured Mediterranea sp. | reverse complement strand
CTCAACGACAGCGCGGCAGCGCGGTGGACGGCGCTTGTGCTCGTAGCCCTCATGATGTTCTTCGGCTACATGTTCGTCGATGTCATGTCGCCCATCCAGGCACTCATCGAAAACCAGCGCGGATGGAACCCCGATGTGTTCGGCACCTACGCCGCCTCCGAGTACATCCTCAACGTGTTCGGCTTCCTCATTATCGCCGGTGTCATCCTCGACAAAATGGGCGTGCGCTTCACCGGTGTGCTTTCCGCCTCCATGATGCTGGGCGGTGCCGTCATCAAGTTCATCGGCATCACCGAATGGTTCCAGGCAACAGGTTTTGCCGAGTGGCTCAACTCGTGGTGGACGGCCTTCCCCGCCAGTGCCAAGATGGCCGCCCTCGGCTTCATGATATTCGGCTGCGGCTGCGAGATGGCCGGCACCACCGTATCGAAGGCCATCGCCAAGTGGTTCAAGGGCAAGGAAATGGCCCTCGCCATGGGTCTTGAAATGGCCATTGCCCGTGTCGGCGTGTTCGCCATCTTCTCCATCTCCCCCCTCATCGCTGCCAAGTTCGGCACCGTCGTGGCACCCGTTGCCTTCTGCACTGTCCTCCTCCTCATCGGTCTCATCACCTTCACCGTGTTCACCTTCATGGACCGCAAGCTCGACAGCCAACTCGGCGCAGAGGCAGAAGGCGAAAGCGAGGAGGAATTCAAGTTCAGCGATTTGGGCAAAATCCTCTCCTCACAGGTGTTCTGGATAGTCGCTCTCCTCTGCGTACTCTATTATAGCGCCATTTTCCCCTTCCAGCGTTATGGTGCCAACATGTTGCAGTGCAACCTCGACGGCATCTCCGCCGAGGCCGCTTCCGACATCTTCCGCTGGTTCCCCATCGGAGCCGCCGTTATCACCCCCTTCCTTGGCAATTTCCTTGACCGTCGGGGCAAGGGAGCCACCATGCTCATCGGCGGAGCCATACTCCTCATCTGCTGCCACCTCATTTTCGCCTTCCTCTTGCCTCAGACCAAGAGTGAGCTGCTGGCCTACTCCACTATCGTGCTGCTCGGCATCTCCTTCGCCCTCGTGCCCGCCGCCCTGTGGCCCAGCGTACCCAAAATCATCGACGAGAAAGTCCTCGGCAGTGCTTACTGTCTCATCTTCTGGGTGCAGAACATCGGACTCTGTTTCGTACCCAAGCTCATAGGCAGCCTCCTCACCAGCACCAATTCCGACAATCCTGCCGTACTTGCCGCCAAGGCAGCAGGCGCAGAGTTCATACCCTACGACTACACCGTACCCCTCGTCGTCTTTGCCGGCTTCGGCGTGCTCGCCCTCCTCATCGCCCTCTACCTCAAGGCAGTGGACAAGAAGCGTGGCTACGGACTCGAAGAACCCAATATCAAAGGAGAATAAAGAATAACCAATGGCAAACCCCCAGACCCTTCTTGCACTCATCCTGACAGCCGCAGTTCCCCTCGCCGCAGCTGCCCACGATACCGATGAAACCCATCCCCAGGCCGCCTACACCGACCTTGACTACGAGACACCCGGCTACACGCTGAACATCAACAGCAGCAATCCCGTCGTGCAGCAGATGCAGCCCACCTTCAAATTCGGCGGCTATATCATGGAGAAATACAGTTACTCCGACCGCAGCGGCCAAACGACCAACGGTGGCTTCGACACCCGCTTCGTGCGCCTCTATATGGACGGTAAGGTGTATCAGGACTTCTACTACAAACTCCAGATGGAAGTCAACGGCCAGCCCGGCGTGGACAAAGGCCCCCGCATCGTCGATGCCTTCGTCGAGTGGCAGAAATACGACTGCTTCCGCGTCAAGCTCGGCCAGTTCAAGCGCAGCTTTGGCTTTGAAAACCCCTACAGCCCCCTCAACGTAGGTATCGGCAGCTACTCTCAGGCCACGATGAAAATAGCCTCCATCAGCGACCGCATAGGCGAGCACAAAAGCTCCGGCCGCGATGTCGGCGTTCAAGTGCAAGGCGACCTCTTCCCGGCTGCCGACGGTCATAAGTGGCTGCATTACCAGATTGGGTTCTTCAACGGCCAAGGCATCAACCACACCGACAAAGACCACCACAAGGACCTCATCGGCGGCCTTTGGTTCTCCCCCCTGAAGAACCTCGCCATCGGCGGCTTCGGCTGGAATGGTAAGTACACCAACGAAGCCTACAATCCCGCCAATCCTAATTCCATGCGCAGTGCCAAGCGCGTGCGTTGGGGTGCCGGCCTCAAGTATGAGGACAAGTGGACCGTGCGTGGCGAGTACATGAGCTCCGTCGGCGGCGTGGTCAGCAATGCCACCTTGCCCGACCGTTCCGATGCCTGGTACCTCACACTCGGCGTACCTGTGGCCAAGGATGTCAAGGTCTATGGACGCTACGATTGCTACCGCGATGCCAAGACGTGGAACTCCCTCATAGCCAACTACGGCCTCTCGGGCAATTACTACTTGGGCAAGAATCTCATCTTCCAGCTCAACTACACCTTCACCGACAACCGCTCCGCGCGCCGTGCCGCAGTCCCCACCGACTCCCGTTACAACACCATCGACGTGCAAGTAACCGCCCGGTTCTGACACATCCGGCATATCAACTATCCATGCAGGTTCATCTCCTCAGGGAAATGAACCTGCATTATTTTTTGAGATATTCGCTTGGCTTTCAAACCACCACCGAACCCATGCTAACCGAACCCATCTAGGAGGAGGACGAACCGGTGTGGGGGCCCGACCGGCCTTTCTGGGCGGAAGACTCGC
>CAMGAL010000355.1 GCA_946007445.1 uncultured Mediterranea sp. | reverse complement strand
ACGGCCCCTACATCGAGCTGATGGCCGGCGTCTATACGGAGAACCAGCCCGACTTCTCCTGGCTGATGCCCTACGAGGAGAAGCAGTTCGTGCAGTACTTCCTCCCCTACCGCGAACTGGGGCTGGTGAAGAACGCCTCCAAAGACCTGCTGCTCAACGTCACGCCCGCCGAGGGCGGCGCCCGCCTGCAGCTCTTCGCCACCTCGCGCCAAGAGGTGCGCATCCTGCTGACCGGCAGCCACGGCGAGGTGTGCTACGACTCCACCGAAGTGCTCACTCCCGAACAAGTGTTCGACCGCACCGTGGCCACCACACAGCCTTTCGACCAGCTCCGCCTGCAGCTCTGCAAGGGAGGTCAGGTCGTGCTGAGCTACGAGGCCGAACCCGACGAGGTTCACCCCACCCCCGATGCTGCCGAGGCCGCCCTTCGTCCCGAGGAGATCAAGACCTGCGAACAGCTCTTCCTGACGGGCCTCCACCTGGAGCAGTACCGCCACGCCACCTATTCGCCCGTAGACTACTACGAGGAGGCGCTGCGCCGCGACCCGATGGACGTGCGCTGCAACAACGCCCTGGGCCTCTGGTACATCCGCAAGGGACGCTTTGCCCTGGCCGAAGGCTACCTGCGCCGGGCCGTCAAGGTGCTGCAGAAGCGCAACCCCAATCCCTACGACGGCGAGCCCATCTACAACCTGGGCCTCTGCCTGAAGTATCAGGAGCGTCTGGACGAAGCCTACGACTACCTCTACAAGTCCACCTGGAACGCCGCCTGGCAAGCCGCCGGCTACCTGGCCTGTGCCCAGATCAGCACCCGGCGCGGCCACCTGCAGCAAGCCCTCTACGAGGTGGAGCAGGCCCTGCTGCGCGGCTGGCACAACCACAAGGCCCGCGCCCTGAAGGCCACCCTGCTGCGCCTCCTGGGCCGCGAGGAAGAGGCGCTGCGCTGGATAGCCGACTCGCTCGCCATCAACGCCTTCAACTACGGCTGCCTGATAGAGCAGGCGCACCTCACCGCCTCTCCCGCCCCGCTGCAACACATGAAGCAGCTGATGCGCGGCGACGCCCACAACTACGACGAGCTGGCCATGGACTACTGCGCCGCCGGCCTCTGGGGTCAGGCCGTGGCCATCTGGCAACTGGCAGTGGACGAGGGTGCCACCTCGCCCCTGACCCTCTACTACCAAGCCTGGGCTGAGGGTCACTATGCCGATGCGTCGGCCACCCTGCAGCGGGCCGCCGCCGTGGCTCCCCACTTCGGATTCCCCAACCGGCTGGAGGCCGTGCAGGCCTTGGAGTGGGCGTGCCTGCAGCAGCCCGCCGATGCTCACCCCCACTACTTCCTGGGCAACCTCTACTACGACAAGCGCCAGTACGACCTCGCCCTGGAGCACTGGGAGAAGGCAGCCGAACTGAATCCCGACTTCCCCACCACCTGGAGAAACCTGGCCCTCATCTACTTCAACAAGTGGGACGAGCAGGAGAAAGCCCTCTGCTGCATGGAGCGTGCCTACCGCCTGGACGAGACCGACGCCCGCGTGCTGATGGAGCTGGACCAGCTCTACAAGCGCCTGCAGAAGGAGCCGCAGTTCCGCCTGGACCACTTGCGCCAACACCCCGGGCAGGTGGCCCAGCGCGACGACCTGGTGCTGGAAGAGATTACCCTGCTCAACCAGCTGGGACGCTACGACGAAGCCAAGACCCTGCTCGACGCCCACATCTTCCACCCCTGGGAGGGTGGCGAAGGCAAGGTGAGCGAACAGTATCAGGCTTGCCGGCTCGGTCTGGCCAAGCAACTGATGGCCCACAATCAGGCCACCGACGAGCAACTGCACGAAGCCATCCGCCTGCTGCAGGAGTGCCTCACCTTCCCTCCCTCGCTGGGCGAAGGCAAGCTCTACGGCGCACAGGACAACGACTTCTATTATTATATAGGACAGGCCTACGCCCGACTGGGACTGACCGCCGAGGCCAAAGCCGCCTGGCAGCAAGGCACCGCCGGCCCCACCGAGCCTGCAGCCGCCCTCTACTACAACGACGCCAAGCCCGACAAGATCTTCTTTGCAGCCCTCTGCTACCGGGCCTTGGGCGAAGAGGCCCAGGCGCTGAAGCTCTTCCACAAGCTGGTGAACTACGGCGAGCAGCACCTCTTCGATGAGGTGAGGATGGACTACTTTGCCGTCTCGCTGCCCGACCTCCTCATCTGGGAAGACAGCCTGCAGCAGAAGAACGAGCAGCACTGCAAGCTCCTCCTGGCGCTGGGCCACTACGGACTGGGCCACCTGGAGAAGAGCCGCAAGTATGGCGAAGTGACGCTATGAGGGCAGCCGCTCCTCCCTGCTGGCAATGTAGCGCTGGTAGTAGGAGAGCATCAGCGTGGTGAGGGGCAGGGCGATAATCATGCCCAGCATCCCCATCAGGCTGCCCCAGATAGAGAGTGAGAGAAGAATGATGGCCGGATTGAGCCCCGTGATGCGACCCATGACACGAGGCACAATCAGGCCATCTTGTATAATCTGCACCACCACAAACACAGCCGTGGCCGAAGCCAGAATGACCCAGAAGTCTCCACCCGTGTCGGCCGCCTTCAGGATGGCCAGCAGGATGGTGGGCAGAAAGCCGATGACCTGCAGATAGGGCACCATGTTGAGCACACCGATGAAGAGGCCCAAGCCGATGGCCAGCGGGAAGTCGATGATCAGGAAGCCGATGCTGAAGAGCACCCCCACACAGGCGGCTACGATGGCCTGGCCACGGA
>CAMGAL010000354.1 GCA_946007445.1 uncultured Mediterranea sp. | reverse complement strand
ATAGAGGAAACTCTGCCTGTTAACTCAAATTAGATGAATTAAATGACTATCCCTAAAATAGGATTTTATACTTTTGACGTAAAATATAAAATGCCATTTTATAATCTATAAATCTTTCGTTCTCTTATTCCATGGAGGAATCGGAAGCGACTGAGAAACGTGAGGTGGAAGCGCTGCAGAAGTTGCCAAAAGCCTTAGCTTGCAAACGAAGAGTGATCATCACCTACGATCAAGAAAAGACCATTGAAGATAAATACGGAGTGATTGAGGTTATTCCATGTTGGAAATGGTTGATTCAGCAGGAATAACCATTCAAACATAAAGACCCACCCCCAACATCACCACATACGCGCAAAGTCACCAAACTATATTCACGCTTAGTTTCATTTAATTGAAACTAGGAGTTTAATCATATGAAACTATGAGTTCAATTTATTGAAACTAGGAGTTTCAACGTATGAAACTAAAGTGAAACTCATATGGGCTGACTTCGCAAGATGGCTGTTGGTTCATTTGGGATTCATCCGACATTTGGAGTGATACAATAGTCTATCTCAACTCCCCGGAGGAGGAGAGTTGAAATCATTCCTCGGAAGAAGCGTCAAAGTGAGGGTAGGCATGGCCCTCTTTCTTGCTCAAATCATCAGAAAAAGGGCTGTTTTGGCACGAAAAATGGGGTGTTTTGATGGGGAATACCGCAAAAACGCGTGAAAAAGGATGGTTTTTCGAGCGTTTTTTACGAGAAAAGGGCCGCGATATAGCCGTTTTTACCCTCACTACCCTCACACCCTCACACCTACCCTCACACTCAAAGTACAAATATACAACGACTTACAGAGAGTGTGAGGGTGTGAGGGTAGAAAATAAAATTCGTATGAGGGGAATGTTTGCTCTTGAAAGTAAGGTAAACTACTTGATCTCGCTGGGTCGCAAGCCGAAGGAGCGGCCACTGATGTGGCTGACGGGCACCTCCCACACCACGACGTTGCGCACGGCGGGCTCGGCAAAGCGGCAGGGCTCGTCGGTGTACTGACGCATGAGGAGGGTGAGGATGCGCCGCTTCTCCTCCATGTCTTCGACAAAGCGGACACGGCCGCGGCAGATGATGCTGCGCGACTTCATGCTGTAGCTGCAGGCCACCTCGCGGTGCATATAGACCAGTTCGTGCCCCTCGCAGAAGGTGAGGCACACCTCGGGCTGGCGGCGCAGGAGGTCGAGCTTGCCCCCTTCGGGGCCGGAGTGGAGATAGACCTTGCCGTCGGCGTAGACAAAGTTCATGGGAATGACGTAGGGGAGGCCATCGGCATCCACCATGCCTACCATGCAGTAGGGACACTTGGCGATGATGGCTTCCAGCTCTTGGGGGTCGGTGATGGGAATGGTTTTCATTGTTGAAAATGGTTTTCTAATGCAAAATCGAGTTGTTTCTTCTCTAAGTTGGCACGAGCCACCCGGATGGTGACGGCGTCGCCCAGGCTGTAGGTGTGGTTGGTGCGACGGCCGCGCAGGCAGTAGTTCTTCTCGTCGAACTCGTAGTAGTCGTCGTCGAGGTCGCGGATGGGCACCAGGCCTTCGCACTTGTTGTCGTTGAGTTCCACATAGAATCCCCACTCGGTGACGCCGGAGATGACGCCGTCGAACACCTGGCCGAGGCGCTCGCTGAGGAACTCCACCTGCTTGTACTTCACACTGGCCCGCTCGGCGGTGGCCGAGAGCTGCTCCATGTTGCTGCAGTGGTCGCAGAGGGCTTCGTACTTCTTCTCGCTCACGGTGCGGCCTCCCTCGTCGAGGTACTTGGTGAGCAGGCGGTGTACCATCAGGTCGGGATAGCGGCGGATGGGCGAGGTGAAGTGGGTGTAGTAGTCGAAGGCCAGACCGTAGTGGCCGATGTTGTGGGTGGAGTAGCGGGCCTTCTGCATGGCTCGGATGGAGATGGTCTCGATGAGGTTCTCCTCCTTGCGTCCCTGCACGTCGTCGAGCAGGCGGTTGATGGACTTGGAGACGTCGGTCTTGGTGCCGGTGGTGCGCAGCTTGTAGCCGAAGCGGGCGATGAACTGGGCCAGGTTGTCCAGCTTCTCGGGGTCGGGCAGGTCGTGGATGCGGTAGGGGAAGACCTTGGCCTTCTTGCCCTTGGGCACGCGGCCGATGCGCTCGGCCACGGTGCGGTTGGCCAGCAGCATGAACTCCTCCACCAGCTTGTTGGCATCCTTGGAGACCTTGAAGTAGACGCCCGTGGGGTGGCCCTTGCTGTCGAGGTGGAACTTCACCTCGTAGCGGTCGAAGTTGATGGCTCCGGCCCGGAAGCGCTCTTCGCGCAGCACCTTGGCCAGACGGTCGAGCTGCAGGATTTCGTCGCGGTATTCGCCCTCGCCCGACTCGATGACCTTCTGCACCTGGTCGTAGGTGAAGCGGCGGTTGCTGCGGATGACGGTATGTACCACGCGCGAGGCGTGTACCACGGCCCGGTCGTCCATCTCGAAGATGACGCTGTAGGCCAGCTTCTCTTCGTCGGGACGGAGGGAGCAGATGTAGTTGCAGAGGCGCTCGGGCAGCATGGGGATGGTGCGGTCTACCAGGTAGATGGAGGTGGCCCGCTTGAGCGCTTCCTTGTCAATGGAGCTGCCTTCGGTCACGTAGTGGCTGACGTCGGCAATGTGTACGCCTACCTCCCAGCGGCCGTTGTCGAGGCGGCGGATGGAGAGGGCGTCATCAAAGTCCGTGGCCTCCTTGGGGGCGATGGGGATGGTGGTCACGGCGCGGGAGTCCTCGCGG
>CAMGAL010000353.1 GCA_946007445.1 uncultured Mediterranea sp. | reverse complement strand
TATCTCCTAAAACCAACATCACTCTTCCGAGAAGTGCACCAGCAGCTCGCGGTAGGAGTTGAATATCTTCGACTTGGAGACAAAGCCCATGTACTTGCCGTCGGCATCGACCACGGGCAGGTTCCAGGCCTGCGTGTCGTCAAACTTGCGCATCACCTGCTCCATGGGCTCCGTGTTGTAGAGGCGGGTGGGAGCCGACGTCATGAACTTGCCGACCTTGAAGCGGTGGTAGAGCTCCTGGCGGAACATGATGTTGCGTATATCGTCCAGCAGGACAATGCCTTCCAGCTGTCCGGAGGCATCGGTCACGGGGAAGACATTGCGATGCGACTGCGAGATGGCTTTCACCATGTCGCCCAGGTCCATCTCGGGATGCACCACGACAAAATCGGTCTCCACCACATTCTCTATCTTCATCAGGGTGAGCACGGCACGATCCTTGTGGTGGGTCAGCAGCTCGCCCTTCTTGGCCAGACGCATAGAATAGATGCTGTGAGGCGCGAACACCATGATAGGGAGGTAGGAGCTGACGGAGACAATCATCAGCGGTAGGAAGAGGTCGTAACCACCCGTCAGCTCGGCAATGAGGAACACACCCGTCAAGGGGGCGTGCATCACACCGCTCATCACACCGGCCATGCCCATCAGGGCGAAGTTCTTCTCGGGCAGGAAGACAGGCATGGAGATGCCGTTGCAGAAGTGGGAGAAGACGAAGCCGGCAATGCATCCCAGGTAGAGTGAAGGTGCGAAGATACCGCCACAACCGCCGCCTCCGTTGGTGGCACTGGAGGCAAACACCTTGAAGAGAATGATGAGGGCGAGGTAAATGAGGAGCCAGCCACTGTGTCCGTAGAAGAGAGAGTTGTTCATCACCGTGTCCCACTCAGCCGTGGAGGTGCCGTTGAGCAGCAGTTCGATGGTGTCGTAGCCTTCACCATAGAGAGGCGGAAAGAGGAAGATGAGTACACTCAGCAGGATGCCGCCCACGGCCAGCTTGCGGTAAGGGGTAGCCAGCTTGGCAAACAGGCCTTCTATCTTGTTCATCGTGCGGGTGAAGTAGAGCGACACCAAGCCGCACAGACAACCCAAGGCAATGACATAGGGGATGCGCGCCAGCACGAAAGCCTCGTCGAGGTGAAACTTGAACATGGCTTCCGTGCCCGTGGTGAGGTAAGAGAGGGTGGCCGCCGTCACCGCTGAGATGAGCAGGGGCAGCAGCGAGGTCATGGTCAGGTCTATCATCAGCACCTCCAGGGTGAAGACCAATCCGGCAATGGGTGCCTTGAAGATGCCTGCCACGGCACCGGCAGCACCGCAACCCACCAGCAGCATCAGCGTGCGATGCTCCATCTTGAAGAGGCTGCCCAGGTTGGAGCCGATGGCCGAACCGGTCAATACAATAGGTGCCTCGGCTCCTACCGATCCGCCAAAGCCGATGGTGATGGAGCTGGCTATGATGGACGACCAGGTGTTGTGCCGCTTGATGCGGCTCTTGCGGCTGGCTATGGCATAGAGTATCTTGGTCACTCCATGACCGATGTCGTCCTTCACCACCCGCCGCACGAAGAGTCCGGCCAGGAAGATGCCCACCACGGGATAGACCAGGTAGAGCCAGTTGGCACCTGTGGCGGAGAAGTTGTCGGTCAGGAAGTTCTGTATGGTATGTATCAGCAGTTTCAGAATCAGAGCTGCCAACGCCGTGAACACACCCACCAGAAAGCTCAGCACCAGGATGAAGTGCCGCTCCTTGACGTGATTCTCCCGCCAGGTGATGAAGCGCAGCAGCAAGCTGTCTCGTTCGTTTGCCATGCTTTTCTCCTTTCTTTACTTACGGATAATTTCTATCAATCCTCCCTTTCCGAGCTTGATGATGCTCGATGGCGAGGAGATGATTTTTTCCTCCCGACGAAAATCCACCACATAGTCAACGGCAGATTTAATCTCCTCGCTGATGTCAGAGAAGTTGACCGGCGAGGGCTGGCCGCTGACGTTGGCCGAGGTAGAGACAATGGCCTTGCGGAACTGCTGGCACAGGCGTTGTGAGAAGGGTTCGCGGGTCACGCGGATGCCCACACTGCCATCTTCGGCCAGCAGGTTGGGAGCCAGGTTGCGTGCTCCGGGATAGATAATGGTCAGCGGTTTGTCGGCCACCTCCAGAAGGTCCCAAGCAATGTCGGGCACGTCGCTCACGTAGAAGTCCACCTTCACGGGCGAATCCACCAGCACCAGCAGGGCCTTGCTGTCATTGCGTTGCTTGATGTCGAACACGCGGCGCACGGCTTCGGGATTGGTGGCGTCGCATCCTATGCCCCAGATGGTGTCGGTCGGATAGAGTATCACTCCCCCATCGTGCATCACCTGGCAGGCTTTTTTGATTTCTTCTATCATTTCTTTTTCGATAAATTTCCAAACTAATGTGCAAAAGTACTATTTTTGCACCGATTTACCGAACAAACCAACAAAAAAGTTATGATACCCACCAAGCAAAACGTCATGCGCGAAATACGCGACTACGTGATGATAGCCATCGGGATGCTGCTCTATGCCTCTGGATGGACTATCTTCCTGCTACCCAACGACATTACCACCGGCGGAGTGCCCGGTATAGCCTCCATCGTCTTCTTTGCCTGCGGCCTGCCGGTGCAGTACAGCTACTTCGCCATCAATGCGGTGCTGCTCATGCTCTCCATCTACATCCTGGGGTGGAAATTCAGCATCAAGACCATCTATGCCGTCTTCACCCTGACCTTCCTGACCTCGCTGCTTCAGGAGTGGACACAAGGCCTACAGC
>CAMGAL010000352.1 GCA_946007445.1 uncultured Mediterranea sp. | reverse complement strand
GGACTTGAAAGTGTAACGAGGTGGGTCATATTCCTAGCCTTCCACTTTAATAAAGTTAGCTAAAACATGACCGTTCAGGTGATTGACATCCACCATAGGTATATCGAGCGAACGAGCGAATCCTTTGGCGAACGACACACCTACCAGCAAGGAGCCCATCAATCCAGGACCACGTGTGAATGCCACTGCGTTCAGCTCCTCTTTCGTCACCCCAGCCCGCTTCAAGGCTTCATGCACCACAGGCACGATGTTCTGCTGGTGCGCTCTCGATGCCAGTTCGGGCACCACACCTCCATAAGCCTCGTGTACAGCCTGGCTGGCCACCACATTGGAAAGCAGGCACCCGTCCTTCACGACTGCTGCCGAGGTGTCGTCGCACGACGACTCTATACCTAATATTATTATACTCATACGTCTATTTTGCATTTATTCGCTGCAAAAATAATGATAAAGTAGCATTGATAACGTATTATTTCCTATTTTTGTTGCCTAAAAACTAAAAATCAAGGCATCCAGAGAATGAAAAACTGTGTACGTTGGATCATCGGTATCGCGTTGGGGCTCTACATCGGGATACTCATCTTGCTGAATCTGAGTTTCGTTCAGCAACGTACCTCCATGTGGGTGTCTCAAGAGCTGAGCCGCCTGTTCCACAGCCAGGTCACCATCGGACGCATCGACCTCGGGTTGCTCAACCGACTGATTTTGGAAGATTTCCAGCTCTATGACCAGTCGGGTCAGTCTCTCTTGCAAGTGCCTCGACTCTCGGTGAAATGGGAGTGGTTGCCACTTCTGAAAGGAAAAATATCCATCAACAGTGCACAGCTGTTCGGATGCCAGCTACAGCTCTCTAAAGAGACTCCCGAAGCGGCACCCAACTACCAATTCGTGCTCAATGCCCTGCAATCCGATGGTTCCAAGAGCTCCTCCTCCTTCATCGACCTCCGCGTCAACTCCCTGATTATCCGTCGAGGGCGTGTCGCTTACGACTTGCTGTCCGAGCCCTCTACACCCGACCGTTGGAATCCGAATCACCTGCATTTCAACAACATACAAGCCAACATTTCGCTCAAGGCACTGCAAAAAGACTCGCTCAACACTTCCATCAAGCGACTGCATATCGAGGAAGAACATTCTGGGCTTCAACTCAAGCGGTTGCAAATGAAGCTCGTAGCCACTCCTCGCTACATCCATCTGGAACATTTCGATCTGGGCTTACGTCAGACATCTCTTCAAATCAGTTCACTGAGGCTGGACTATGACAGCCTGGCCACGTTCAGCCAGCCCCATCCTCAAGCCCGTCTGAGTTGTCAGCTGCAATCTTCCCAGTTGGTACTGAGCGACTTGTCTCCCTTCGTGCCGCTGTTCGACACCTTTCACGACCCCCTCACTTTGGAAATGTCGGCACAAGGCACGATGGACACCCTGCGCTGCCGGACACTCTCGCTGAAGTCCGATCGGCATTTCGACCTGCAGGGGCACCTGGACATCTACCATGCAGCCAATGCCGAGGCCAGAAGTCTGAAGGCTACTTTGACCCGTCTCTATGCCGACCCTCAGGGCATCGAATTCCTGACGCGCAACCTGATGCACCCCTACCAAGGAGTGCCCCCCTACCTGCAGCATCTGGGCACGGTGGACTTTCGTGGCGACCTCTCAGGGCGCGCCAACAATCTATCGGCTACAGGACTGATACGCACAGACTTGGGAGACATCAAGACGCGTATGCACCTGACGACCGACCAGGAGCGAGGATTGGCCTCCCTGACGGGACATGTCAAGACCAACGAATTCTCGCTGGGCAAACTGCTGGGCGACCCGAAGTTCGACAAGGTGACTCTCGACCTACAGCTGCAGAACCGAAGCCAACGCGACGCCCGCTACCCCTTCCTCACGGCCAAAGGGGTCGTGGCCTCCTTCGACTATAGCGGCTATCGCTATGAGCAGATTGCGCTTGACGGAGAGTATCGCAACGGCGGATTCAACGGACAGGTCTCACTCGATGATGAAAACGGCTCCGTGCTTCTCCACGGAAGCATCAACCTGGCATCACGCATCCCTACTTTCAACTTCGGTGCCCGCATTGACCACCTGCGCCCCCACACGCTGAAGCTCTCGCCACACTATGAGGACGGAGCCTTCTCTGTTCGCCTTCGAGCCGATTTCACCGGTGGAAATATCGATGAGATGCGGGGAGATATCCACATTGACAGCTTGTCCTACGACTCGCCCGAAGAGCACTATCGGCTCCAGCATTTCCAGCTCTCGTCCAACCCGGTGAGCGAACACCAGAAGCAGCTGCTCATCCGTTCCGACTTCATGCAAGGCAAGATAGAGGGCGACTACTCCTACCGCACACTGCCCACCAGCCTGCTCAACATCCTGCGTCCCTACCTGCCGGCAGTCATCCCTCCACCGACCAAGGAGATAGCGACCATGAATGACTTCAGCTTTGATATCCACCTTTTTGACAACCGGTTCTTCCAGACCGTCTTGCGCTTCCCCTTGCGGGTCTATACACACTCCACCCTGAAAGGCTATGTAAACGACCGCCTGCAGCGTGTCCGCATCGAGGGCTATTTCCCCCGCTTTCAGTACGCTGACCGTTTCATCGAGTCGGCCATGCTGATCTGTGAGAATCCCGACCAGCGTTTCCGCCTGCAAGCCCGACTCAATGAGCGCAAGGAAGATGGCACCTTGAGCCTGGCAGCCGAGGCCCTTGCCTACGACGACCAAATCAAGACCACGCTCAACTGGGGCAACAGCATTCAGGCTACCTTCAGCGGACGCCTGG
>CAMGAL010000351.1 GCA_946007445.1 uncultured Mediterranea sp. | reverse complement strand
GCAACCACCACCTGGCGGCCGACCCGGGCGTGCAAGCCTACATCGACCGCTACGAGAACTCCAGCAAGACGGGCTACCGCTTCTCGCTGGACAAGTTCAAGGGGAAGCAGCTGGTGTCGCACATGACGGCACGCGCCATCACCTACGACACCACGCAGGTACACCGCTGGAAGGTGAAGGACTACATGATACGCGAGCTGGACGGCATGAGGGAGCACATCAGCCGCGGCACGGAGATAGACACCACACTCTTCATGGAGCCGGCGGACTTCCTCATCTCCAAGAACCAGCAGGAGATGCTCACCAACCCGGCGCTGAGCGAGTACATCGACCGGCAGAAGCAGCGCGGCTTTGCCAACATCAAGGAGTTTGAGATTGAGTACCACAAGCGCATCGCCATGTCGTTTGCCTCGTTCATCCTGACGCTCATCGGCGTGTCGCTCTCCTCGCGCAAGATGAAGGGCGGCATGGGCCTCAACCTGGGCATCGGGCTGGGACTGAGCTTCTCCTACATCCTGTTCCAGACCATTGCCTCCACCTTTGCCGTCAATGGCAACATGCCACCCGTCATTGCCGTGTGGATTCCCAACCTGCTCTATGCAGGCATCGCCTTCTACCTCTACAAACGAGCACCTAAATAGACACGTTATATTAACCAACCAAAAACATTCATTTTCTATGCTGAGAAGATACATGTATGCAGCATGGCTGATGACCGCCGGTCTGGCACTGGCAGCCTGCGGAGGAGGACACCGCTCATCGTCCTCGGAAGGTGGTGCAGAAGCAACTTGCACCCTGAGTGACACCACACACATCACGATTGACTATGCCCAGGGCTTCCGGGTGGACTACACGCCACAGGGCGTGCGCCTGCTCACCGTCAGCGACCCGCAGAAGGAGCAGGCCACGACCTACTGCTACGCCCTGATTCCCCCCGGTGTGAAGGCCGACAGCCTGCCGGCCGACTACACCCCGATACACATTCCGGTGAAGAAGGTCATCTGCATGACCTCACTCCAGCTCTCCAACTTCATTGCCCTGGATGCCTGCGACCGCGTGGTGGGCATCACCAGCACCCGCCACCTGTTCAACCCCGAGATGAAGCGGAGGCAAGAGACGGGCCAGACGGTGAAGATAGGCATCGAAGGCAACTTCGACAGTGAGGTCATCCTGAGCGTAGAGCCGGACGTCATCTTCATCTCCCCCTTCAAGCGGGGTGGCTACGACGCCCTGCGCGAAGCCGGTTCGCCCATGGTGCCCCACCTGGGCTACAAGGAGACCACCCCGCTGGGCCAGGCCGAGTGGATCAAGTTCGTAGGACTCTTCACCGGCCTGGAGGCCGAGGCGAACGCCAAGTTCCGCTCCATCGAGCAACGCTACAACCACCTGAAAAGTCTCACCGCCCGGGTGGAGCGCCGGCCGGTGGTGTTCAGCGGCGAGATACGCGGCGGCAACTGGTATGCCGTGGGGGGCAAGAGCTTCCTGGCCGAGCTGTTCCGCGACGCCGGAGCCGACTATTTCCTGAAGGACGACCCCCGCTCGGGAGGCGTGACGCTCGACTTCGAGACCGTCTACAGTCAGGCGGAGAGTGCCGACTACTGGCGCATCGTGAACAGCTACGAGGGCACCTTCAGCTACGATGCCCTGCGCGGTCTGGACAGCCGCTATGCCGACTTCCGCGCCTTCCGCGACAAGGGAGTCATCTACTGCAACATGCGCGAGAAGCCCTTCTATGAGAGTATGCCCATGCACCCCGAGGTGGTGCTCGCCGACCTGATCCACGTCTTCCCTCCCGACGTGCTGCCCGCCCCTCCACCCGCCGGCTACGCCCGGTTGCCATGAGACAGCGTCCTACCCCGCTGCTGATGGGGCTGCTACTGCTCTCCATCGGCGTATTGTTCATCCTCAACCTGCTGCTAGGCACCGTCCACATTCCTGTCCGTTCCGTCTGGAACATCCTGTGGGGCACGGGCGACGAGAGCCAGGTGTGGAGCAACATCATCTGGAAGTCGCGCCTGCCTCAAGCCCTGACGGCTCTCGTGGCCGGTGCGGGTCTGTCGGTCAGCGGCCTGCAGATGCAGACCGTCTTCCGCAATCCCCTGGCCGGTCCCTCGGTGCTGGGCATCAGCGCCGGTGCCAGTCTGGGTGTGGCCTGCGTGGTGCTGCTCTCGGGCGCCCTGGGCGGCGTGGCCCTGAGCCGCCTGGGCTACATGGGCGAAGTGGCCCTCTCGGTGGCTGCCATCATCGGTGCGCTGAGTGTCATGGCGCTCATCGTCTATGTGTCGCAGAAGGTGAAGGGCAACGTCACGCTGCTCATCATCGGCGTGATGCTGGGCTATGTGGCCAATGCCATCATCGGCGTGCTGAAGTTCTTCAGCGTGGAAGAGGACATCCGCGCCTACGTCATCTGGGGATTGGGCAGCTTTGCCCGCGTCAGTGGCGACCAGATGACGCTCTTCGTCTGCCTCATGGTGGTGCTGCTGCCCCTCTCGTTCCTCCTGGTGAAGACCATGAACCTGCTGCTGCTGGGCGACGGCTATGCCCGCAACCTGGGGCTCAACATCCGCCGGGCCCGCCTGCTGGTCATCTCCAGCTCGGGGGTGCTGGTGGCCATCGTCACCGCCTACTGCGGCCCCATCATGTTCATCGGCCTGGCCGTGCCTCACCTCTGCCGCGCCCTGTTCCGCTCGTCCGACCATCGCATCCTGATGCCGGGCACGTTGCTGACGGGGGCCGCCCTGGCCCTGGGGTGCAACCTCATGGCCCGTATGCCGGGCTTCGAAGGGGCTCTGCCCGTCAACTC
>CAMGAL010000350.1 GCA_946007445.1 uncultured Mediterranea sp. | reverse complement strand
CCGCCAGACATCCGCCCGCCTGCCCTGGCTGCTCATCGGTATGCTGGGCGGCATCGGCAACTCCATGATCCTGGGCAACTTCGACACCACCTTTGCCGCCCATCCCGAGATGGCACTCTATATCCCCCTCATCGGCGGTACGGGCGGAAACGTCGGCACCCAGTCGTCGGCCATCGTGGTGCAAGGCCTGGCCAACAGCTCGCTCGACGCCAAGGACACCTTCAAGCAGATAGCCAAGGAAGCCGTGGTGGCCGTCATCAACGCCACCATCATCTCCCTGCTGGTCTATGTGTACAACTTCATCCGTTTCGGGGCGGCGGCCGCCGTCACCTACTCCGTCTCCATCAGCCTCTTTGCCGTGGTGATGTTTGCCTCCATCTTCGGCACACTCGTGCCCATGACCCTCGAGAAGCTCAAGGTAGACCCCGCCATAGCCACCGGCCCTTTCATCTCCATCACCAACGACATCATCGGTATGCTCATCTATATGGGCATCACTGTATTGCTCTCCGGAGGTGCCTGAGGAGAGAAAATCAGGGGAATGGAGAAAAAAAACGAGGAAAAAGTATGAAGTTTACAGATTATTGCATTATTTTGTAGCCGAAAATACACTTGTGGCCTCCAAAGCCACTTTAATAGAAAGAATACAATGACGGACACTCAAGCGACTAATCTCCCCGAAAAGACGGTGGAATTAGAAGAGACTCAGACAGCAAACGCTCCCGAGGCCTGCCCCGAGCAGCCGGAAGCCAATGCGTTGCAACCCACTGAAACAGAAGATGAAACCGCTCCCGTAAGGCTGACCAAGGCGGAGATACTCGAACGGCTGAAAGCCATCGCCGAGCATGTGGAAGAGACAGCCAAGGCTGAGATAGACAGCCTGAAGCAGACCTTCTACAAGCTGCACAACGCCCAGCAAGAGAGCGCCAAGCGGGCCTTCATCGAAGGCGGAGGCGCACCAGAGGCCTACACGCCGCAGGCCGACCCGGAGGAAGAGGAGTTCCAGCAAGTCCTGTCCGGCATCAAGGAGACACGCAATGCCGCCAATGCCGAACTGGAGCAGCAGAAGGAGATGAACCTGCAGGTGAAGCTCTCCATCATCGAAGAGCTGAAGGAGCTGCTGGAGTCGCCCGAAGATGCCAACAGCAACTACACCGAGTTCAAGAAGCTGCAGCAGCAGTGGAACGAGACCAACCCCATCCCCGCCGCCCGCATCAACGAGCTGTGGAAGAGCTACCAGCTCTATGTGGAGAAGTTCTACGACCTGCTGAAGCTCAACAACGAGTTCCGCGAGTACGACTTCAAGAAGAACCTCGCCATCAAGACCAGCCTCTGCGAGGCAGCCGAAAAGCTGGCCGCCGAAGAGGATGTCGTCTCCGCCTTCCACCAGCCGGAGACGCTGCTCCAGGAGTGCCGCGAGACAGGACCGGTGGCCAAAGAGCTGCGGCCGGAGATCTGGAACCGATTCAAAACAGCCTCCACCCTGGTGAACCGCCGTCACCAGCAGCATTTCGAGGCACTGAAGGAGGCCGAGCAACACAACCTCGACCAGAAGACCGTCATCTGCGAAATCGTAGAAGGCATCGACTACACAGCCCTCACCGGATTCACCTCGTGGGAGAAGCAGACGCAGGAGATCATTGCCCTGCAAGCCAAGTGGAAGAGCATCGGCATGGCTCCGCAGAAGTTCAACACGAAGATTTTCGAACGCTTCCGCCACGCCTGCGACGAGTTCTTCAAGAAGAAGACCGAGTACTTCAAGAGCATCAAGGAGAGCATGAACGAGAATCTCGAAAAGAAGCGTGCCCTCTGCGAGAAGGCAGAAGCCCTGAAGGAGAGCACCGACTGGAAAGCCACCGCCGACATGCTCACCCAGCTGCAGAAGGAGTGGAAGACCATCGGCCCGGTACAGAAGAAGCACTCGGACGCTGTGTGGAAGCGCTTCATCTCTGCCTGCGACTACTTCTTCGAGCAGAAGGGCAAAGCCACCTCCACCCCACGCTCTGTCGAGCAAGAGAACCTCACCAAGAAGCGGGCCATCGTGGAGCAGCTCACCGCCATCGCCGATGCGGAGGGCGACCAGGAGCAAGCCATCAAGCAGGTACGCGAGCTGACCAAGGAGTGGAACGCCATCGGCCATGTGCCCATCAAGGAGAAGGACAAGCTCTTCAAGCAGTACCGCACCCTCGTGGACAAGCTCTACGACCGCTACAACCTCAACGTATCGAACAAGAAGCTGAGCAACTTCAAGTCCTCCATCAGCCAGATGCAAGAGGGCAGCCAGCAGACGTTGGCGCGCGAGCGCGAGAAGCTGAGCCGCACCCTCGAAGCCATGCGGAGCGAACTGATGACCTACGAGAACAACATCGGTTTCCTCACCGCCGCCTCCAAGAAGGGCAACAGCCTGGTGAACGAAATCAACCGCAAGGTGGAGAAACTGAAAGCCGACATCGAGCTGGTGAAGGAGAAGCTCAAGGTGCTTGACGAGAACCTTCGGCAGCAATAAACCGGGCGTTCAGACTCTTGAACCCATTCCGTAGGGGCGAACTCACCAGTTCGCCCCTACAGTTTTTTTCATGGATATATTCGGCTGGTCTGAGTCGCCATCGTACTATGTGTGAAACCATTCGATGCCGTGACGGAAATCGGTACATTCGGTTTGTCCGAAGAGACAAATGAGGCTATTCAACTCTCCTCCTGGGGAGCTAATATCTATACACTTAGTTATTCAGAAGGCTTTGGCTTCTAACGGGCTGAAAGCCCAGCAAGCCCATAGCCCAGGGTAGAGCGAAGCGACACCCTGGGT
>CAMGAL010000349.1 GCA_946007445.1 uncultured Mediterranea sp. | reverse complement strand
CATGACGCCGCCGCCCCGCCCTCCGCCCTCCTGCCCCCGGCGCCGCCGCACGCCCCGCCCCCCTCCGGGGGCGGCCCGGCCGCTCCGCACCCGGACCCACCGCAGGAGGTAGACCAGCGGGAGTCGCACATCGGCGGGTGACTCCTGCGCGATGTCGAGCGTGGGCAGGGGGCCCGACAGCTGATACTCGTCCGGCAGGTCGTGGTGGTTCCACTTGCGGAGGATGACTCCGTGGTGCAGCAGCACCAAGCCGGGGTTGGAGCGGATCAGGGTCTTGAGCATAATGTCGTCGGCCAGGGCAAAGGAATATTCGGCACCCGTACGGTCGCACCACCACTCGATGCTCTCCTCGCCTGAGGCTGTCACGCCCAGGAAGCCGTAGCCATGCTCGATGCAATAGTCATAGATTTCGTTGATGAGGTCTATCTCCGAGTCGTCGGCCCCCTCCAGACGGGGAGCCACCAGCAGGAAGGTATAGCCGGGGACGCTCAGCAAGCTGTCTGACAGCTCTTCGCCATGCTCGACGGAGGTGAGCGAGAAGTCTTGGATGGAGGGCTCGTAGCCTTTCTGCTTCACCACGGTGCGGCTCCCGACGAATGTCCATGTGCTGTCGGGATAGTCGGCCAAGGTGAATTCCCGCTTCTTGCCCGCCTTCTCTAAGGTGAAGAGGGTCTCCCACTGGGTGGGTTGCTCTCCGGGAGGGATGGTCATGGCTTGCCGGATGTCGGTGCCCTCCCGATAGGGACGGAAGTCGATGAGGGGCAGGTGATAGAGGCAGTAGGAGGCCAGGAGGAAGGCAAAGATGCCGGAGTAGAGGGGGACAAACCACTCGGCCTTGGCCGAGACGAAGCGGATGATGCGTTGGTTGGAGCGCATCACACACCAGGCGGCCAGCCACAGTACCACGTTCTTGCCGAACGTCTGCCAGTTGGTCAATATCCAAGCATCGCCGAAGCAGCCGCAGTCGGCCACGGGATTGGCCACGGCTATCCAGAGCGATAGGGGCAGCATGAAGCACATCAACAGGAAGGCGGCCCATGAACTGCTGATGCGTCGGACGCCCCACAGCAGGCAGGCGCCTGCCCAGAACTCTAAGGTGGAGAGCAGGACGGCTACGCCCAAGACCAGCAAGGCGGGGAAGCTGTCGCCCAACTCCCAGACGCTCAGGTAGTCCTGCATCTTGTAGTAGGTGCCTAATGGGTCGATGGACTTCACAAAGCCGGAAAAGAGGAAAGTGGTTGCCAGCAACAGCCGGCAACCATTCACTCCGATTGTATATAGTCTTGTTCGTTCCATTCCCATCTTGCAGCCAGTCAAGGTGTCAGACACCAAAGTCGAGTTGTATCAAGCCGAACACGGCGTAGTTCATCATATCCATGTAGTTGGCCTCTACGCCTTCCGATACCAACGTTTCGCCTTTCAGGCTTTCGATCTGCTTGGTGCGGTATATCTTCATCAGTATCAGGTCGGTGTAGGAACTGATGCGCATACTGCGCCATGCCTCTCCGTAGTCGTGGTTCTTGGCCAGCATCAGCTCCAGCGCCTGCTTGGCATGCTTGTCGTAGAGCTCCAGGGCTTGGTCGTTGCTGATGTCGGCGGTGTCGGCATAGCCCAGTTCGAGCTGTATCAGTGCCACGATGCTATAGTTGACAATGGCGATGAACTCCGGACGTATGCCTTCGTCCACCAGGCTGATGCCTTTCGTCTCCAGGGTGCGGATGCGGTTAGCCTTGATGAATATCTGGTCAGTAAGCGATGCCGGCCTCATGATGCGCCATGCCGGCCCGTAGTCGTGCAACTTCTTGGCAAAGAGGTCTCGGCATACGCCTACTATCTGTTCGAATTGTTGCTTGGTATCCTTCATATCCCTACTTAAATTGGCTGCAAAGTTAGGAATAATAATGGAAATAGCCAAACTATCCTTTAAGTCCCTTGATTTCGTCGAGATTCTTCTGAATATCAGCGTCGGTCAGTTCGTAGTTGATCAGATTGCCCGAGAGGAACTGGTCGTACGAAGCCATGTCGATGAGTCCGTGGCCGGAGAGGTTGAAGAGGATGACCTTCTCTTCGCCGGTCTCCTTGCACTTGCGGGCCTCGCGGATGGTGGCAGCAATGGCGTGGCAAGACTCGGGAGCCGGGATGATGCCTTCTACCTGCGCGAACAGCGTACCGGCCTCGAAGCTCTCCAGTTGCTGGATGTCGATGGCTTCCATCATCTTGTCTTTCAGCAGCTGCGATACGATGACTCCGGCGCCGTGGTAGCGCAGGCCGCCGGCGTGGATGTTGGCCGGGGCAAAGTTGTGTCCCAAGGTGAACATGGGCAGCAGAGGCGTGTAGCCCGTCTCGTCGCCGAAGTCGTATTCGAACCGGCCACGTGTCAGCTTGGGGCAGGAAGCGGGTTCGGCTGCCAGGAAGCGGGTCTTCTTTCCTTCCAGTATGTCGTGACGCATGAAGGGGAAGGCGATGCCGCCGAAGTTGGAGCCGCCGCCGAAGCAGGCAATCACGATGTCGGGGTACTCGCCGGCCATGGCCATCTGCTTCTCGGCTTCCTGGCCGATGACTGTCTGGTGGAGGCTCACGTGGCTCAGCACGGAGCCCAGTGTGTACTTACAGTTGGGGGTGGTTTGGGCCAGTTCGATGGCTTCGGAGATGGCGGTGCCCAGCGAGCCCTGGTGGTTGGGGTGAGCCGTCAGTATGTCCTTGCCGGCACGGGTGGACATGGAGGGCGAGGGGGTGACCTGTGCGCCGAAGGTCTGCATGATGCTGCGGCGGTAGGGCTTCTGCTCATAGCTGATTTTCACCTGGTAGACAGCGGCTTCCAGGCC
>CAMGAL010000348.1 GCA_946007445.1 uncultured Mediterranea sp. | reverse complement strand
GGCCCACATCGAGCCGGAGAGAGGAGAAACGACGGATGCCCTTGACATAGTAACGGAAGAGGAGACTGAAGGAGTAGCGCCCCACAGGACGGTCGGTGACCGCAGCCTGCAGATTGGCCTGACGGGCGGCACGGAACTCAGGAACGAGGCGATGGTAGTCACGCCGTGCCTGCCACACGGCACGGGCATTGGGCCACTGCCCGCAGAGCAAGAACTTGAAAGCGGCCACATAGTCGAGCAGGCAGCGCACACGCATCACGGGGCGCAGCTCGGCCTCGGGCAGATTCTTGTAGAGCATCAGCAGGTTGTTGCGGAAGTTGAGATAGGTCTTGCGAGGATTCTCTTTCTGAAGCGTGGCTCCCCCCACGTGATAGACCACCGAGCGGGGCACGCAGACCAATCCACGCCCCCGCGCACCCAGCCGCCAGCAGAGGTCTATCTCCTCCATGTGGGCAAAGAAGCGGCCGTCCAGTCCTCCTGCCCGACGATAGTCGGCCAAACGGATGCAGAGGGCAGCACCGGTCGCCCAAAAGACGGGAAGCACCTCGTCGTACTGGCCGTGGTCTTCCTCCACCATCGACATCAGCCTTCCGCGACAGAAGGGGTAGCCGTAGCGGTCGATGAAGCCTCCCGCCGCCCCTGCATATTCGAAGTGCGAGGGCTGGCGATGACTGCGCAGTTTGGGCTGGCAAGCCGCCACCTGAGGGTGAGCGTCCAGATAGTCGGTCAGTGGGGTGAGCCAGTGGGGAGTGACCTCCACATCGCTGTTGAGCAGCACCACATAGTCGGCCTCCACCTGTGCCAAGGCACGGTTATAGCCTTCTGCAAAGCCGTAGTTAGCATCGAGGCGAATCACTTCGACCTGCGGAAACTCCCGTTGCAGCACCTCCACCGAATCGTCGGTCGAGGCATTGTCGGCCACGATGATGTGTGCCTCGTCCGAATAGTTGATGACGGATGGCAGGAAGCGGCGAAGCATCGCACTTCCATTCCAATTGAGAATAACGACGGCGGTGGACATGAGGTCAATTAGGATTTATGTTCGTTAAACATATATAGTGATGCAATTGTAGGGGTTCGTCTATTCGTTCCGCTTCCTTTTCCACCGCTTGTGCGACCAGAACCAGTAGGGAGGGTCGCGGCGGATGGTCTGCTCCAGGCGGCGGGCAAAGAGTTCGGTGATTTCGCCCTCGGCGGTCTGTCGGGGAGTCTCGGTCAAGAGGTCGAAGCTGACACGGCAATACCCCCTGCGCAGGCGCTTCAGCTCGCAATAGAACACAGGGAAGTCCATCAGCTTGGCAATGCGCTCGGCTCCGTCCAGGAAGACGGTGTCCTGGTGGAGGAAGTCGGTCCAGTAGTGAGCTTCATGGCGATTGGGCGACTGGTCGGTAATCAGGCCGATGGCCATGCGCTTCCCCTCGCGGCGGAGGCGAATCAGCTCGCGAGCCGTGTTGTGCTTGGGCACATTGTAGCCGCCAAAGCGGGCACGGATGCGCTGGAACATACGGTCGAGGAAGGGGTTGTGAAGAGGCTTGTAGACCTGTACGGGTATGTCGTCGTCGCACATGATGGCCCCCATGCCGATAATCCACTCGAAGTTGGCATAGTGGGGAATGAGCAGGACAATGCCGCCGTGACGCTCCACCATCTGCAGGAAACACTCTTTGTTCTCATACTGCATACGGCGGATCAGCTCGGGAAACGAGATGCGCAGCAGCTTCACCTCCTCCAGCATGTAGTCGCAGATGTAGTGATAGAAGTCGTTCTCTATCTGCCGCAGCTCCGCCTCACTCTTCTCGGGGAAGGAGTTGCGCAAGTTGGTGCGCACCACCCTCAGCCGATAACGGATGACGTAGTGCATCAGCCAGCAGAGGCCGTCGGACAGCCCATAGAGCAGGCCGAAGGGCAACGAGGCCAGCAGCCACATGCCGGCGTAGGTCAACCAGTAGACAATTTGATTCATAATTTCTCAGGGATTAAAATTTCTCCGCACAAGGCTGTGCCGTCGTCGTTGAAACCACCCAGGCGGACAGGGACCACACAGTTGTCCAACGTGCTGTCGTAAGGAACCTCCACCCGGATGTAGTTGGGCGTGAAGCCGTGCATGGGCATTCCCTGCTTGGGATGTTCCAGGAGGACGGGCATCACCTCTCCCTCGTGCCGGGCGTAGAAGGCACGGGTCTTGGCGTCAGAGAGTTCCAGCAGCAGGCGGCTGCGGCGGTGCTTCTCGTCGGGCGTCACCACAGGCTCTATCTTCAGCGCCTGCGTACCGGGCCGCTCGGAGTAGCTGAACACATGGAGTTGCGTAACGTCCAGTCCGCTGATGAACTGCAGCGCCTGGTCGAAACAGTCGTCCGTCTCGCCACGCATACCCACAATGACATCCACCCCGATGAAGGCATCGGGCATGAGCTGCCTGATACGCTCCACCTTGGAGGCAAACAGGGCGGTGTCGTAGCGGCGGCGCATGAGGCGGAGCACCTCGTCGCTACCGGCCTGCAGGGGGATGTGGAAATGGGGCATGAAGCGGCGCGATTGGGAAACGAACGCTATCAGCTCGTCGGTCAGCAGGTTGGGCTCGATGGAGGAGATGCGGTAGCGCTCGATGCCCTCCACCTCATCCAGCCGGCGCACGAGGTCGAAGAAGCTCTCGCCGGTGCTCTTGCCAAAGTCGCCGATATTCACCCCCGTCAGGACAATCTCTTTCCCCCCCTCGGCAGCCACTTGGCGTGCCTGCTCCACCAGCGAGGCGATGGAGCCGTTGCGACTGCGGCCACGGGCAAAGGGAATGGTGCAGTAGGAGCAGTAGTAGTCGCATCCGTCCTGTAC
>CAMGAL010000347.1 GCA_946007445.1 uncultured Mediterranea sp. | reverse complement strand
AGCAAGACTGGGACTACCTGCAGGCCAGCAACAACTTCCGCTTCATGACCACCAAGCAGAGCAGTGTCACCCTCTATCGTGGCATCTACGAGTCACCCTACGATGCCTTCACCAACTACATGAACATCCTGGGCGACTTCATCAGCCGCGTCAACTCGCTCTATCCCGTCGATATGGACAACGAAGAGCTCAACGCCCTGCTCACCACCATCCGCAACCAGGGTAACGAGATTGAGACCCTGCAGAAGGCTCTGGACAAGGCACAAGCCAAGCTCAAGAAGCTGGAACCCAAGGCCGAGCCTAAGGCCTGCAAGGCCAAGGCCAAAGCCGAGAAGGAGCCTGCCGCACCTAAGAAGGCTGCTACCCGCAAGAAGAAAGAGGAATAAGCATACTCTTGATTGAATCGGAGAGGGTGTATCAATCGGACGGATGGATACACCCTCTGTTTTAAAAAGAAGATATGTTAGGCGCAATCATTGGCGATCTAGTAGGCAGCCATTGGGAATTCAACCCCACAAACGACTACAACTTCCCGCTGTTCACCCACAAGAATGGCTTTACCGACGACACCATCTGCACCATTGCCGTAGCCGATGCCATCCTGCATGGCTCGGACGACTATGGCCAGTTCATCCACACTTGGTGTCGCAAGTACCCCTACCCCATGGGAGGTTATGGAGGACGGTTTGCCCAATGGGTGGCAAGCGACCATCCCCAACCATACGGATCGTACGGCAACGGTTCGGCCATGCGGGTGAGCCCCATCGGGGAGTTCAGACAGAAAATCGCCTACGTTCAAAGCACAAAAAAGTATAATCCGTAGGGTAAGAGAGGCAGATTCTGGGATAATTGCTACCTTTGCCAACAACTATCCAACATAGATACACAAGTTCGGAATCAAGGAAATTGGACGATGAGATGGAACGATTTGCAATGGTCTCATAGGGGAAAAACCTATTCTAAGCAAAAAGAAGATATCCAGTTGGAAGTGTTTCGAAAAAATTCTCTACCTTTGTGGAAATCAACCCAATCATTTACTCATGGAAGATACAATTAAAATATTTGGCTTGAGCCTGATTCTGTCAGGCATCTTAGGTAGCTGTGTAAACAATATAGCCGATAATGAAGAGGAAATTGTACCCGGAACGACTCCCGTTGTTTTTTCAATCGGAACAGCAAATCGGACCACGCGCTTGGCAGACGGAACCTTCACGGCAGGCGACCGCATGGGCCTGTATGCCACAGTAGGCAACGAGGGCATCGACGGTTCTCGTTACATCGAAAATATACAGATGACCTCCATTGACGGAGAAAAGGTAGCTCTGGAGCAAGATATTTTCTACCCCGTCGGAGGGCATAAACTCAACTTTTGGAGCTACTATCCCTACAGAAGCAAAGCATTGACGAAAGGAGGAACCTCCATCGAGGTCTCCGTAAAAACCGATCAACAAACCGAAGAAGGAATCTCGCAATCCGACTTTATGACCTCCCAGGTTAAGCAAGTAGCCGAGAGTGAGAATGCCGTCGCTTTGAACTTCGTGCATCGGCTGACCAAAATCGAATTGTCGCTAAAACCGGCAACCGGCAATGACGCCATCTTACTGCTTGAAAAAGGGATTACCGCAACAGCCATCAACTTCTACACCACTGCGGAGTATGACTTCAGTACCGGACAAATCAAAAATCCCAAGAACAAACAAGACATCCGCACCTTCGGCAGATGGAAAGTAGAAAACAGTTCCATCGTGGGAGGTCACTTCCTGATTGTGCCTCAACAGGCGGACAAACAAAAGCTGATTATCGACATCGGAGGAAGTCAGCAACTCATCGAACCCGACTTTGACGATTCCTACGAAACAGGAAAAGCCATCAACATACAGATTTCCTTGGACAAAGACAGTCCTGCTTACTTGAAAGGCATCGTGACCAGCATCAAGGAGTGGGAGGAAGGGAATCCTATCCAAGGCGAAGGCACACACCTTCAGAATGCACTTCACCTGGCTGCATTCGATTTTGAGAAGTTCAAGATTCACCACATTTATAGGAACGGCATCCCTGTGGGCGAGATCTGTAGGGAGTATCTCTATATCCCCGACCAACTGGATCTACAAGCTATCGTATACTATCCGATGACTGAATGGAGGGCCGATCTGAGCCGGGGAACGGTATTGAAAGTATTGGGTAAAGAGAGAGAGAACGTTCACCGGGGCAGCGTATCTTGGGACATGGAAACAGGCATTCCGACCTATACGCCGGGGCAGGGAACAGCCTTGGAGATTTTCGGAATCAAAGAATCTGGAGAATTGACAACAGAGGAGGATGGCGTACCGGTCAATGTCACGGCCTACACGATTGCCGACAAACGAGGAAGCACTGTCAGGAACTACCCCGTTGTGAAAATCGGCACCCAGCACTGGCTGAGTGACGATTTGAATACCACCCAATACACCGACGGTGTTTCTATGAAGAGGCTGGATGATCCCAACGGGCAACCCGGCTACCTGACCTATACCTCCAATTCCGCATCCTATATCTACTATACCGGTGAACTGCTACTGGACACCAGGATTGCCCCTGCCGGATGCAGGATACCGACCAAAAGCGATTGGAACAGACTCATTCAATACGTCGGTGAGATGAACGCAGGCGTTCTTAAATCTGGAGGATGGGAACCATACAATGAAGCAGAGGTAGAAGTAGCTATGAACAACAAAACCGGTCTGAATGTCCGTCCTCAAGGTTACTTTTTAAACAAAGCAACCGCTCCTGCCGGTCTGGATCAGAACACTTACTATTGGATTGGCGGAGATACACCGGGCAAGTATACTGCTGATTCAC
>CAMGAL010000346.1 GCA_946007445.1 uncultured Mediterranea sp. | reverse complement strand
CCCTCAGGGCCACTCCGGAGTTGCGCACTTTACCGGCATTGACCTTCATGCTGCTGAACCCGATAGACGAGGGCAGCGGTTTGTCGAACAGCTGGTCCTTGGTATCGCGGATAAAGTAGTCCACGCTACCCGTAATGCGGTTGTTGAAGAGTCCGAAATCAATACCCAAATTGGTCTCTGCAGTGGTCTCCCATTTCAGGTCGGCGTTTGGCAGACGGGATTGAACAACACCTTGATACAACTGGTTGCCGAATACAGCAGATCCACCAGCTATCAGGGTATTGATGGTTGCGTAGTTGCCGATGCCCTGATTACCCAGTTGTCCGTAGCCTACTCTCAATTTCAGATCGCTAATCTGTTCCACCTTTTTGATGAAGGGCTCTTCTGACAGACGCCAAGCTAAAGCTACCGAGGGGAAGAAGGCGTATTTGTTGTTGTCAGAGCAGCGCGAGGTACCATCATAGCGGAAAGAGGCCGTCAGTAGGTATCTGTTTTTGTAATCGTAGTTCACTCTTCCTAAGAAACCATTCAGGCGATTGCGGCTCTTATAGGAATAGACGTCATCACCGTTCAGGTTGTCACCTCCGTGCATGTTGTTGCTTCCGGTTACATCCGAAAGGAAACCTTTGGCACTGCCTTGTATATATTCGGACATGAACTGCTCGAAGGTGGCACCGGCCATTACGCTCAGGTGATGCTGGTCGCTCCAGTTCTTCTTGTAGTTCACTAAGAACTCGGCCAGCCATTGGGTATCTTCACCACTTGTCTTTGAGGCAATACCTTTACTTGCCAAACCATTCATGGTGTCGCGTGAGCGATACTGCGATTTGGTGTACGAGTTGAGGGTGGCACCCAGTCGTGCGGTAAATACGAGGTCCTTCAGCGGTTCAATCTCCGTCGTAAAGGTACCGTAGGCATTGTTCGAGTGCTGTTCGGGCGAAACGCCATAGAGCAGGGCCTGAGGATTGTCTAAGGCAATATAGCTGTTTTGATAATAACGTCCTGTTTCAGGGTCCTTGCCTGTGGGCAGGGTGGGGTCGTACAGCAGGGCTGCGTTAATCGGTCCTGCATTCTCGTTGACTGCGTTGCTTTCGTAAATCTGTTGCCCATCTTTGCGGGTAAAGTTCAGATTAATCTTGAAGCGCAGGAAATCTTTGGGATTCAGGTTCACATTTGCACGGATATTGTATTTCTTCAGGTCAGAAGTCTTCACAATACCCCGTTGGTCGAAGTAGCTCAATCCTACGTAGTAGACGTTCTTCTCGCCACCTCCGGAAAGGGCCAGCTGATACTGCTGAACGGGTGCTCCGTTGCGGAAGATTTCATCTTGCCAGTTTGTACCATTGCCCACTTGAGCAATCTGTGCGTCAGTATAGATAGCTTCTTTGCCCGCTTCTCTACGCAGGGCGTTCAGGGTTTCCATGTATTCACGTCCGTTGAGCATCTCCATCTTCTTGGCTACCGACTGGATGCCCAGTTCTGCTCCGAACTTTACAGTCATGTCACCTTTGCGGCCGCTCTTGGTGGTAATCAGTACCACACCATTGGCTGCACGAGTACCGTAGATGGCAGCAGCAGAGGCGTCTTTCAGGACTTCTATGGATTTGATATCGTCAGGGCTGAAAGAAGAGGCGTCCACACCCGGCAATCCGTCAACGACTACTAAGGCAGAGTTGCTGCTGTTGATTGAACCGGCACCACGAATCTGAATTTTGGTGCTGGCACCGGGAGCCGAGCTGGTTTGGCTTACGTGTACACCTGAAGCCTTGCCGTTAATCATCTGGAAAGCATTGGTATTGACACCTGCCGTGAATTTTCCTTCACCTACCGATACCACCGAACCTGTGATGTCCTGCTTCTTTTGAGTACCATATCCTACTACTACAACCTCTTCAAGCAGTTCGTTGTCTTCGTTCAGATAGATTTGGATGGAAGTACGGCCATCACTCACTTGGATGTTCTGCGATTGGTACCCTACATAAGAGATAAGCAGGTCGCTTCCCTTGGGTACATTGGTCAACTCAAAATGGCCATCGAGATCAGTGATAACACCATTGGTCGTGTTTTTCACCAACACGCTGGCGCCGATAATGGGCTCATTTGTTTTTTTGTCAAGCACTGTTCCTGTAACTTTCAACTGCTGGGCGCTGATTATTCCCACCGCCAATAACAGCATGAATAAAGATAATAGTCTTTTCATTAGCTCACAATTTAGTTTAACAATTTGATTAATTAATTTGTGCTGCAAAATTACATCGTTCTTCTTTCTTCGTTCAGCACGTTCTCTTCAAAGTTGGTGCAAGTTTAATTCATGAGCGTATTTTTCTTCATAATTGTTTGTTTTTCAGTGTGGAAATAGCTTTATTTGCATGGTTATATCAATACAGACATGAGGTTTTTTTATATTTTTCTGATTATTGCATTTGGTTTTATCCTTCCTGCCAAAGGTGGGGATGTGGCTGTCTTACGTTTCAAAAACATAGCGTTGCAATCTGGCTTGTCGGACAACAAGGTCAATGCAATCTATAAAGATGCCGATGGATTCATGTGGCTTGGTACCGATTATGGCTTGAGCCGTTTCAATGGCTCGTCCATTAAAAATTTTGCCTTGGATAACTCCCGGAGTTATGTCAGCAACATTACACAACTTGCTCCCGACCGGCTCTGTGTTGAAATAGACAACGCTTTCTTTAGCTTCAATCAGGCTTCAGAAACTTTTCATCCTTTGCAGTTGCCGGAGATGGAGGGGAAGCTGTTGGGCATTGAACCCCTGACTGACAACAATTGTTGGTTGGTTGGTGAAAAGGAGATGATGTTTTGCCAAATGGCCGAAAATCAGGAAACAGGTGTCATT
>CAMGAL010000345.1 GCA_946007445.1 uncultured Mediterranea sp. | reverse complement strand
CCTTTACTCTATAAGAAGACGCACTGGCTGGCGATGTGCCGCGCCTTGCAGCACATCGGGCGCATTCCGCAGGAGTATGGGTGCTGGAGCGTCATGGAGACATTTGTCGGTTCCTTGCTGTCAGCAGAAGCCTGCCAGTATGTGGCCTTCACGAGCAAAGATTTGAGCCGAAAGGCTCTCGACAAGCCCTTTCACCAACCGTTGTCTCGCTGGGCAGCCCACAAAAGCAACCCTCGCGTTGCGCCTTATTGGGAAATCGGCCTCCGGTTCCTGTGGTTGATTGAGGAAGAGTGTGCCGGGATGGATGCAGGCGTCAAATAGGGGGCCAATCCGAAAACATTTGGGTAAGTTCTCCTCTATGTCGGCACTTTTTAGTAGATTTGCAACGATTATATACTCAATATCATCAATACTAAACGTGAACGTATGGCAGTAACGGAAGATAGAAAGTTCAGCAAGGCGCAGGTTTATGCACTCCTGGAAGGTGCCAAGGGAAAGACGCTGGGTGAAGTGGACAAATCCCATCAGTTTGACCGCACCTTGAAGGGGGAGAAGATTACAGGTATTGCCGGCGATGTGATAGAACAGTCGGTGTTTGGCTATGAGCGTGACAGCGACCAGGAATGTGATATTGAGATAGATGGAGTCTTGACAGAACTGAAGACCACCGGAGTCCGTGTGCCAAAAGGCGATTTGAAAAACGCGAAAGGGAAAACGGGGGATGCCTACACAGTCTATCTGGGAGCCAAAGAGGGCATCAGCATTACCGGTGTCACTTTTGAGCCAACCATACAGACGGATTTCGACACATCCCATTTTTGGGAGAAGTCGGAGCACCTCCTGATAGTCTTCTATGAATACACCTCCTATGAGGTGGTCCCTGCATCAGGTTATGCCGACTTTCCCATCGTAGACTATTGCTACAACACGTTTTCGGAGGAGGAGAAAGCCAAGCTACGCAATGACTGGGAGATTGTCCGCGACCACCTGCAACAGGTGTATGCGGCTTGTCCGGATGTGGATAGCCGCAACAGACAATTGGAAGGATTCACGCATGTGCTACGTCCGAATCTCCTGCTGATAGAGTTGGTACCCGGGTTCAAGCGCAAGCCGTCAGGCTCCTACCAAAAGCCCCGATACAGACTGAAGAAGACCTTTGTGGACTACATTGTCCGTGGCCACTTCAACCAGAGCCGGACGGGGAGTGAAATTGCCTTGCAGGAATCGTTTTCGAGCTTTGCGCAGTTGGATGCCCGATGTCATGCCCTGTCCCATCTGTACAAGGGAAAGACGTTGTCCCAGTTGAAGGGATTGCTGGGCGTGGAGGCCGACTCGAAGGATGTGGCTGCACGGTGCGTCATCCGTATGTTCGGGACGGACTGCAAGAAGCTGAATCAGATTTCGGATTTCACCAAGGCGGGCATCATCGCCAAGACCATCACCATCACTCCCCAAGGTGGCAGGACCGAGGACATGAAGCTGCAGCACATCGACTTCGAGGAATGGGCAGACAGGGATGTTGACTTTGAGGAATCAGACATCTACAACTACTTCTATGAACATAGTTTCCTCTGCCCGATTTTCTGCGAGCATGACAGCCGGGATGGGGGAAAAACGACATTTGAAGGATTCAAACGGTTTGCTTTCGATAACGACTTTCTGGAGAACGAGGTGCGACGTACGTGGGAGGATTCGAGGCGTCTGATTCACCACAACGAGCTGGAATGGGAATATCTCTACGACAAGCAGGGAAACAAGCGCATGAACCATAGCGGCGCATATATGGGCGCTCCCAACTTCCCGAAGAGTTCGGACTATCAGGTATTCTTTCGGGGAGGGGCAGATGTCTCTACGGAGAAGACCAGGACGGAATGCGTCAATGGCATACGGATGTTGCCTCAGTTCTTCTGGTTGAAGGGCTCCTATATTGCTAACAAATTACAGGAAATTTCATTTATCTAATTAGAACACATGCCGAAAAGAAACGATCATAAAATCAAGGTAGTAGAGCTGTTTGCCGGTGTCGGAGGCTTCCGTATCGGACTGGAGGGGGCATCCGATGCCTACGAAACCATTTGGAACAATCAGTGGGAGCCTTCGACCGCTCACCAAGACGCTTCCCTTGTCTATCGAGCGCGGTTTGGCTCTAAAGGCCATTGCAACAAAGACATCAATACAATTCCCACCAGTGACATCCCCGACCATGACCTCCTAGTCGGCGGATTCCCTTGCCAGGACTATTCGGTCGCATCCACATTAAGCCGTTCGGGTGGCATCGAGGGAAAGAAAGGGGTGCTTTGGTGGCAGATTTACCGCATCCTCGACGAGAAGGGCGAGGACCGCCCCAACTATCTGTTTTTCGAAAACGTAGACCGCTTGCTCGGTTCGCCCGCCAAACAGCGAGGCCGCGACTTCGCTATCATCCTTGCTTCCTTGGCAGACCTCGGATATGTGGTGGAGTGGCGTGTCATCAATGCTGCCGACTATGGAATGCCGCAGCGCCGCCGCCGCACCTACATAGTGGGCTATCGGGAGGATTCCCATGTAGCCAGTCAAGTGCAGGAACTGAAGCAGTGGGTGCTCTACGATGGAGTCATGGCCAAGGCCTTTCCCTTCACGCTGAAGGACAAATCCCTTTCCGAGTTTCGCTTGGAGGGGAGCATACAGGAAATATCAGACTGCTTCAACAAGGCCGGCAAAGAGAGTCCGTTCGGCCAGGCAGGCATGATGCGCAACCGCCAGGTCTATTCTGTGGATACTGAAGCTGTCTAGGAGGGCCCTAGGATGACAGTGGGCGGCTATGTCAGTGGTGAGTCACTCGTGCCGGCGGAGGTCGGCAGTTCCCGAGCTGAGG
>CAMGAL010000344.1 GCA_946007445.1 uncultured Mediterranea sp. | reverse complement strand
GTCCGGGCGTCATCGCCGGAGCTGTTTTCAGATACAGTGACATCTACTGAAGCTGAGGATGAACCCGACAAGCTCGACAAATGCACCCAGTCGATGGAGTTGTCGATTCTCCAAGGCGTTGCCACGCTCTCTATGGACAAGCTCTTCGGTGACGAGTAGTTGGCATCGAAGACTATCGAAGGGGGTGACACTGCCAAGTATCGGGGAACCAGGGTGGGTGTCAGTCCCGATGCTGCATCATAACTCTCTGTACATCCCAGGATGGACAGAACCAGGATCAAGGAGTAGAGTGAATATCGTTTCATAAGCTGAAAAATGCCGTTATACCGATTTTTACTTGAAAGCCGTCTTTCCATTGGCCTATCTTGGAGGAGATGGAAGAGAGCACCTCGTACCCTTCTGACTGACGGATGGCGAATGTATAGGTGGGGGTCACACTGACAGCCAGATGCTCGATGAGGGCCACAGACAGGCGCATGGAGGCCAAGCCACTGACGACATTCGCCCCGTCGGCGATGCTGTTATAGTAGTTCGTGTCCACCGATTCGGCCAGCTTGACGAAGTGGACACCCACTTGGGGGGTCAGCCGCCACCGGGTGCCGATGGCTATTCCGTAGCCCACCTTGCCGCTCACCACCGTTTTTGGGGAATAGGTCATGGATTGGGGCTGCTCTCCGTTGGGAGTCCAGTAGATGGTTTCGCTCTTCTCTGTACCGGTCAAATAGGCTACCTCCAGATTGATTCGGTTGATGTAGGCTCCCAAGGTGCCTCCCACGGCTACGAACGTGCCGGCCTGTACGTTTCCCTCGAAGTAGAGGGCGCGGCTTGCATTGTAGATCTTCTTGAGCGACAGCTTGATGGAGGGCGAAGCGCTGTTCAGCGACATCCTTTTCTCGTAATCCTTATAGCCGGCCTTGGTCGCTCTGACCAGGTAGGTTCCTGAGGCCAGTTCGGTCGAGCAGGGCGTGGTGCCCACCATTATGCTGTCGATGCTGACTTTGGCTCCTGAGGGAGAGCTGCTAATCTGATAGGTGGCCACTTGGGTCAGTTCTACCGACAATTCCGTGGTCTGATTCTCTTGGATGGTGACGATTCGCTTTTCGGTCCGATAACCCTGGGCAGACACCGTCACTACATGGGTACCTATCTGCCAATCCATGGCAGAAATGGCTGATTTCCCTACTGCTTTCCCGTCCATAGAGATATTGGCTACCATCGGTGTGGCATGAACGGTGATTTTGCCCAAGATAGGTTTCAAGTCCGTGACGCTCAGTGTCTGTATCTGGTCGGGGTTGTCAATGGTAATCTGTCCTTCGCGGGGATAGTAGCCTTCGGCTTCTACTTTATAGGTATAGGTGCCGAACGACAGCTCCTGCTCCACTTCGCCGTTGGCATCCAGGGAGACGCTCATGCCATTCAGGGTCAAGGTGGCCGTGGCAGGCACTATCTTGACGTGCAGTTTCTGCTTTCGGGAGTCGTCGTAGTTGTTCACAAAGACCTTATCGGTCGTAATCTCCATGATGTAGGTGCGGGCTTTCTGGATGGTTATAGGGAAATCGTAGTTGGAGAGCGACCCCAATTGCTGGTGGCGGATGGAGATATGTCTTACTCCGTAGGGCACATAGACCCAGATTTCCCCGGTGTGGTTGTCGTCCACCTTTTGGACTCCGGCAGAGCCTACATCGAAGGTGAATCCTTTTTGGGTGGTTTGCACCCTGATGAGCGCACATTTCTCATTATTCTGGTCTATCACAGCGGTCTCCCTGCCCTGCGCGGTCAGATCCGATTCGGCCAAGTAAAAGTTGGTGACTGTGATTTTTTGCCCATAGGACGAAAGGATGAAACATATCAGTAAGAGGGTTGAAGCAGTCCATCGGGCTGTCCATGTCATTCGGTTGTAGCCACTGTTCATGTAGAAGCATCGTCTTGTCTGCCGGCTGCCACGCAAAGGTTAATCCCTGGTTTTCAAGCGTGTATAGATAAAAAACGTGGAGCCGGTCCTGCTGCTCGTTCCACGGTGTAAGGCTCTCGCATTGCCCAATCTGTCGAAACGAGCAACGCTGAAAGCCCCACGCCGATGATATATAACAACACCTGCCACCCGAATGGTCTCCATTCGGGGTGACAAGGAGTATATAAACATCCCATGAGGCGTTCCCGTTGCTTTGTCCTTGACAGATTTGCAAAATTTGCGAGATTCTACACCGTCAAAACCAAAGCGTACAGTTACGCCTTTATGTATACACACTTTACCCGCTTCATCCCATAGGGCTTTCAGCTGGGTAAAGATGCTACAATATTATGATAAATTTTTCAAAAAAGCTCTATTGGCTGCCTCTCCATAGGGAAAGTACATGAATGAATTATACATATTTGACAATACAGGTGCTGATTTAATCTATTTTTAGGGTTGCTTACCCGCTGCCCGGTGCTGTAGGCCACATTTGGCACCCCTATACCATACCTGCTCCCTACCTGCTTCGCTTCTCCTTCGCTCATCTTCGCTCAATCACCGCTTCTATAGGAGCGCAGTTTGAGCGAAGAACGAGCGAAGAAACAGTGGGAAAACAGCGGAGTTGGTACGGAGCAGGTGCGGAGAAGCTCCCATACGGGGGTATGGTGCAACTCGGTGCGACACGCATCGGTGTGGAGCGATGTCCGCAGTTACTGGCTATATTTGCACCTGCAATGACTCCCCATCACACTTTACGTGAAACCATTCGATGATGACGTCATTGTAGAAGTTTCTCACGCACACAAGAGAGAGATACTGTAACGCGCAGTTAGCAGGATTGTACCTTCCACTCCGCAATGGTGCGGGTCTCGGACGAGAAGTTCATGCCGATGCGGACGAGTTGGC
>CAMGAL010000343.1 GCA_946007445.1 uncultured Mediterranea sp. | reverse complement strand
TTGACCTGCCCTTCTACGAGACAGGCCGCATCCAGAAGAACCCCATCAGCGAAGCCGACGTGGAGATTGTACGCAACCTGCTGCGTGAGGTGAAGCCTCATCAGGTGTTCGTGGCTGGCGACCTGGCCGACCCCCACGGCACCCACCGTGTCTGCACCGACGCCGTCTTTGCCGCCATTGACCTGGAGAAGGAGGAGAATGCCGAGTGGCTGAAGGAGTGCCGCATCTGGATGTATCGCGGTGCCTGGGCAGAATGGGAAATCGAGAACATCGAGATGGCCGTGCCCATCAGTCCCGAAGAGCTGCGTGCCAAGCGAAACAGCATCCTCAAGCACCAGAGCCAGATGGAGAGTGCACCTTTCTTGGGCAACGACGAGCGCCTCTTCTGGCAACGGAGTGAAGACCGCAACCGCAGCACCGCCAACCTCTACAACAGCCTAGGTCTGGCCTCCTACGAAGCCATGGAGGCATTCGTGGAGTATATTCCGTTGTAACTTTCTTAGGAGTTAAAGGAGTTAAGGAGTTAAAGGAGTTAGAGGAGTTAAAGTCAATACTCTGTCTATCGGCTTTAACTCCTGAGGCCCGCAAGGGCCGATAACTCCTTTAACTCCTTAACTCCTAATAAGAAAACTCCTAAAAAAATAACTTCTAAAGTATTTGCAAAGCAATGGCCGCACAGGCTTCGGCATCCGCCAAAGCATGGTGATGATGCTGTAAGTCAAAGCCACATCGGGCGGCAATGATGTCTAGATTGTGGTGTCCCTCGGGCCAACGCTTGCGGGAGGCCTCGCAGGTGCAATAGAAAGTATAGTCGGGATAGTCCATCTGATAAAGCCGGAACACGGCCTTCAGACAGCTCTCGTCGAACGACTTGTTGTGAGCCACCAGCGGGAGTCCGGCTATCTTGGGCTCTATCTGCTTCCATACGTCGGGAAAGATGGGTGCATCTTCCGTATCGGCCTCACAGAGCCCGTGCACCCTACTGCACCAATAGCTGTAGTAGCCCGGCTCGGGCTTGATGAGCGAGTAGAACGAATCGACCTCCTCTCCACCACGCACGATGACTACACCCACGGAACAGACCGATGAGCGTACGTTGTTGGCTGTTTCAAAGTCTATAGCTGCGAAGTCTTGCATAACAGTTCTTGATTCAAAAATTCCTCAATCTCAGCGTGCCGGTCGGGGTGAAACCAGTGGATCTCCTCATCGCGCTTGAACCAGGTCATCTGCTTGCGCGAGTAGATGCGTGAGTTTTGCTGTATCTTCTCGATGGCAAACTCCAAGGTCCATTCACCATCCAAATAGCGAAACATCTCCTTGTAACCCACGGTATTGAGCGCATTCAGGTGGCGGTAAGGCAGGAGGCCTCGGGCCTCGTCCACCAGACCATCTTCCACCATCTGCACCACCCGGCGGTTGATGCGGTCGTATAGTTCTTCGCGGGGACGTGTCAGCCCCACCTTCACGATGCGGAAGGGGCGGATCTTCGTCTGCCGCGTGCGGAAGGAGGTATAGGTGCGGCCGGTCATGTAGCAAATTTCCAAGGCATGAATCACCCGCTTGGGATTCTTCTGATCCACGATGCGGTAGTACTCCGGGTCGAGCAGCCGTAGCTCGGCACAGAGCGGCTCCAGCCCCTCCTCCTCATAGCGTTGCAGCAGCAGCCGGCGGGTCTCCTCATCCACCGTGGGGATGTCGTCAATGCCCTTGCAGACCGCATCGACATACATCATAGAGCCACCTGTCAGCAGCACGATGTCGTGCTGCCTGAACAGGTGGCCTTGTAACAACTGCATCACCTCCTCCTCATAGCGGGCGGCGCTGTAGTAATCAGTCAGTTGGAGAGTACCCACCAGATGGTGCTCCACCCTGGCCAGTTGGTCAGGAGTGGGAGCTGCCGTACCTATGCGCAGGTCAGCATAGAGTTGCCGCGAGTCGGCCGACACAATGCAGGTGCCGAAGCGCTCTGCCAGTTGCAGGCTCAGTTCGGTCTTGCCTACGCCGGTGGGGCCAATGAGCACCAGGAGGGTCTTGTCCATCAATAGTTGTCTTCGTCGTAGGGATTGCCGCCGCCTCCTTCGTCGAAGCCGCTGAATCCGTCGCGGGCAAACTCGTCCATGTCATATTCCTGGTCGCCGTAGAAGTTTTCGCCCAGGTCGAGTGAAGCGTTGGCAGCTGCCATCTCCTCGAAGTCAACCGTCTGCTTGGGAGCCTCTCCCTGCTTCTTGGTACACTTGGCCGCCTTGACGCTCTTGCCGGTGATGATTTCGGTCAGCTCGATAAAGAAGCAGCGCTCCGTCATGTAGTCGAAGACATAGAGCAGCTTCTGCTTCTCGTCCTCCACCAGCTCGCTGATGGGCGTGTCACGCATCACCCAGCTGTCTATTTCCGGATTGTCGTCCATTTCTTCGAGGGTAATCTCCTTTTCTTTCTCCCAGTCTTCGTCGCAGATGAAGAATGAGGTCATCTGGTCGTCCGTATAGCCCACAGAGTGGATGATGGCCTCGTGGAAGTCGTAGAACGTAGCTTCCGGATCGATTTGAATCTCTCGGAGGAAGTCTTCCACCTCGTCCGAGATGATGGTAAAGCGATATATCATTTTCGTTTGATTTTTACTATTTATTTTCCTGCGGGAATGATGCCACGGGGTGACTCGCGGATGAAGTTGACGATGTAGCTGATTTCGGGTGTCATCTCCATCTCCTCCTCTATTTTGGCCAGGGCGTTGGTGATGTTCAGACCGCTCTGGTAGATGATGCGGTAGGCATTGTGGATGGCCTCGATGGTCTCGTTGGAGAATCCACGACGGCGCAGGCCCACGAGGGTGAGTCCGGCGTAGCAGATGGGCTCGCGACCGGCAATGAGGTTGGGAG
>CAMGAL010000342.1 GCA_946007445.1 uncultured Mediterranea sp. | reverse complement strand
CCCCCCTACGGCCCCGGCCGCGGGGGCGGCCATCCGTGCGGCCGGCAGCCGCTTGCAGGACTTCCAGCTGGAGGGGTGCGACCTCTACACCACCTGCGAGCCCTGTCCCATGTGCCTGGGTGCCATCTATTGGTCGCGCCTGCGCCACATCTACTACGGATGCAACAAGGCCGATGCCGCCCAGGCCGGTTTCGACGACTCCTTTATCTATAATGAGATAGAGCTGCCTCTCGACCGCCGACATACCCCCATCGAAGCGCTCCTGCCCGAAGAGGCCGCGGAGACCTTTCAGGCATGGAACGACCAAGCGGACAAAACAGAATATTAATTAACAATTAATAATTTAAAATTTAAAATTAAAGATAATGAATGAAACCACGGATTGACACAAATGATACAGATGGACACAGATTATATCCGTACAAATCTGTGAAAATCTGCGGTTTCAGGACTTCGCCAACTTGTCAACTAAAGGGCGGACACATAGGTCCGCCCCTACAAACTCAAAAACTTAAAAACTTAAAATGAAAGCCATGATATTCGCTGCCGGCCTCGGCACCCGGTTGCGTCCACTCACCGACCATACGCCCAAAGCCCTGGTGCCCGTCGGAGGCATCCCCATGCTGCAACATGTGCTGCTGCGACTCAAGGCAGCCGGATTCACCGACATCACCGTCAATATCCACCACTTCGGCCAGCAGATTATCGACTTCCTCGCTGCCAACGGCCACTTCGGCCTCGACATCCACATCAGTGACGAGCGCGACCTGCTGCTCGACACCGGCGGAGGCATCCGCAAGGCCCGCCCCTGGCTCGACGGCACCGAGCCCTTCCTCGTGCACAATGCCGACATCCTGACCGACCTCGACCTCGGCCACCTCTATCGCCACCATGCCCGGTCGGGTGCGGAGGCCACCCTGTTGGTCAGCCAGCGCCACACCTCCCGCTACCTGCTGATGGACAGCGACATGCAGCTGCACGGCTGGCTCAACAAGCAGACCGGCGAATACAAGCCTGCCCACTTCGACCCCACCGCCACCCCCTGCTGCGAGTGGGCCTTCGGCGGTGTGCACGTGCTCTCTCCCACCCTCTTCCGCTACATGGCCGACGAGCGGTGGCAAGGCAAGTTCTCCATCATCCCCTTCTACCTCGACATCTGCGGCACTACCCGCATCCAGGGCTACCCCATGCCGGCAGGCACCCGATGGTTCGACATCGGCAAGCCCGAAACCTTGCAGCTGGCCGAGCAATCACTTGCAGCATTGGATAAAAAGCAGTAAGTTTGCAGTCGGTTTTTCGATAAAAATACAGAATCCGTATGAAAGGACATCGCATCATCGTGGCCGGCATTGGTCCCGGCAATGAACAAGACATCACACCCGCCGTCGCCCAGGCCTTGAAGGAGGCCGACGTGGTGGTGGGCTACAAATACTATTTCCGCTTCGTCACCCCCTATCTGTCTGCCGGAGCCACCTGCATCGACACTGGCATGAAGCGCGAGCGCGACCGCGCCCGGCAGGCCTTCGAGCTGGCCGAACAGGGGCAGACCGTCTGCGTCATCAGTTCGGGCGATGCCGGCATCTACGGCATGGCACCCCTGGTGTACGAGATGCAGCGCGAGCGGGGCTCCCAGGTGGAGATTACCGTGCTGCCCGGCATCAGTGCCTTCCAGAAGGCCGCTGCCCTGCTGGGTGCGCCCGTGGGACACGACTTCTGCGTCATCTCCCTCTCCGACCTCATGACCCCCTGGGCCCTCATCGAGCGCCGCATCCGCGCCGCCGCCATGGCCGATTTCGTCACCGCCGTCTACAACCCCAAGAGCGAGGGCCGCTTCTGGCAGCTCTACCGCCTGCGCGAGATTTTCCTGGCCGAGGGCCGCTCGCCGCAGACGCCCGTAGGCTACGTGCGCCAGGCCGGACGCCCCGAGCAGTCGGTGGTGCTCACCACCCTGCAGGAGTTCAATCCCGAGGAGGTGGACATGTTCACCGTCGTACTGATAGGCAACTCGCAGAGCTACACCTGGCAAGACCGCTTCGTCACCCCCCGCGGCTACTACCACGACCTGGAGGGCACCGATGCTGGCAAGGTGGGACAAGACATCATGATCCGCAGTTTCCGCACCATCGCCAGCCAACTGGCCCATCCCGACCTGCCGCTCGACCACAAGTGGGCCCTGCTGCACGCCATCCACACCTCCGCCGACTTCGAGATGGAGCAGCTGCTGCACACCGATGAGGGAGCCGTGGCCACCCTCTATGAGGCTTGCATCCAAGGCCGTGTGAAGCACATCATCACCGACGTCACCATGGCCGCCAGCGGCATCCGCAAGGGCGCCCTCCAGCGACTGGGTATCGAGGTGAAGTGCTACCTCAGCGACCCGCGTGTGGCCGAGATGGCCTCGCAACAGAACATCACCCGCACGCAGGCAGGCACCCGCCTGGCCGTGGAGGAGCACCCCGACGCCCTCTACGTCTTCGGCAATGCCCCCACGGCCCTCATGGAGCTGGCCAAGCTCATCCACCAAGGCAAAGCCCATCCTGCCGGCATCGTGGCCGCACCCGTGGGCTTCGTCCATGTGGAGGAGTCGAAACAGATGGTCAAACCCTTCGGCAACATCCCCAAGCTGATTGTAGAGGGACGCAAGGGAGGCAGCAACCTGGCCGCCACGCTGGTCAATGCCATCCTCTGCTACAACGATGCCGAACAGCTCAGACCCGGCCGCGATGTGTAGGATTGTACTCATAGGCATGGACGACCGCCACACCCCCTTCTTCGACCCGGCTGCCTTGCGGCAAATCGGGAGGAGCAGCATCTTCTCCGGCGGCAAGCGCCACCACGACCTGGTGGCTCCGCTTCTGCCCCCGGGTGCCCGGTGGATAGACATCACC
>CAMGAL010000341.1 GCA_946007445.1 uncultured Mediterranea sp. | reverse complement strand
GCAGAAGGCGGAGAATGAATATGACATCTTCAACAGAACCCAACGCATAGACTCCGACTTCGACAAGGAAATCAGAGGAATGCTGGGAGATTAATGATAATTGAATAATAATAAATCAGAATATACTATGGCTGACAATATACAGAGTTTCATCAAGGAAATAGCCTTTGAAGAGGCATTGACGAACCACCTGCTTGGGCATGGGTGGAATGAGGTCATCATGAACCCCACCGAAGAGCAATTGGTGGAGAACTGGGCACGCATCATCTACGACAGCAACCGTGAGATAGACAAGTTAGGCAACTACCCCCTGACGGCAACGGAGATGCAGCAGGTGATGGACAAGGTAAACATGGTAAGCTCACCCTACGAGATGAATCGCTTCATCAATGCCCAGCAGGTCTGCATCAAGCGTGACAACGAGGCCGACACGAACAACTACGGCAAGGAGATCTATCTGAAGATATTTGACCCGATGGAGATATCCTCAGGCCAGAGCCGCTACCAGATTGTCCGTCAGCCGAAGTTCAAGACCGTCGATGAGATGGGAGGCAACCGCCGTGGTGATGTGATGCTCCTCATCAACGGCATGCCCGTCATACACGTCGAGCTGAAGCGAAGCAAGGTGGATGTCAGCCAGGCCTGCTTCCAAATCAAACGTTATGTCCATGAGGGGGTGTTCCAGAGCGGCATCTACTCCATGGTACAGATTTACGTAGCGATGACACCCGAGGAAACCCTCTACTTCGCTAATCCCGGTACGGAAGACCGCTTCCAGCCACAGTTCTATTTCCATTGGGAAGATTTCAACAACGTCATCGTACGAGACTGGAAACAGGTGGCCACCAACCTGCTCTCCATCCCCATGGCGCATCAGATGGTAGGCTTCTACACCATCGCCGACGACAAGGACAAGACGCTGAAAGTGCTTCGCAGCTACCAATATTTTGCCGTGAGCAAGATAAGCGACCGAGTGAGGGAAACCAACTGGGACGACCATCAGCATCGTGGCGGCTATATCTGGCATACCACTGGTTCGGGCAAGACCATGTCATCCTTCAAGAGCGCAGAACTCATTTCCAAGAGCGGTGATGCCGACAAGGTGGTGTTCCTGCTTGACCGCATCGAGCTGGCGCTGCAGTCGCTCGACGAATACCGGGGCTTCGCGGGCGAGAGCGACGAGATACAGGACACGGCAGACACCTCCGTGCTGCTCGCCAAACTGAGGAGTATAGACAATGACGACCGCCTCATTGTCACCTCTATCCAAAAGATGAGCAACCTGAAAGAGGGGGCTGCCATCTCCGGCGGCGGAACCATCACCAAGGAATTACTCGACAAGATAGGAAAGAAACGGTTGGTGTTCATCATCGACGAGTGTCACCGTAGTGTGTTCGGTGACATGCTTATCAGTATCAAGCACACCTTCCCCCGTGCGCTGCTCTTCGGCTTCACAGGAACTCCCGTGTTTGAAGAGAATGCCAAGCACGAGATTACCACCGAGACTCTCTTTGGCGACATGCTGCACAAATACACGATTGCCAGCGGCATTCCCGACGGCAATGTGCTGGGCTTTGACCCCTATATGGTGAACACCTACGACGAAAACGAATTGCGCGAATTGGTGGCTTACCATCAGATTGACTTGAAGCTCAAAGAGCGCAATCCAGATGAACCTGTCACAAAGAAAACGGTGGAGGAATATCAGAAACTCATCGACCAGGACGAAGAACTGGCCAATATATACGACCGCTTTGTCAACCAGCTTCAAATGCCAGCGAGCTACACAGAAAACGGCAAGTCGGTGCGAGGCATAGAAGCCTATCTGCCCAAGGACATCTATCAGTGCGACAAGCACCACTTGGTAGTAGCCAACGACATCATGAAGAGTCGTGGAAAGCTAAGCAAGAACGGCAAGTTCCATGCGATACTTGCCACGAAGAACATCCCCGAGGCCATCGCTTACTACCAACTCTTCAAGCAGTATCACCCCTCGCTCAACGTGGTAGCGGTGTTTGACAACAACATCGACAACAGCGATGGAGGCATCGTGCGCGAGGACGCCATCAAAGAGATGCTGACCGACTACAACGCCAAGTATGGCATGAACTATAAGCTGGCCAACTATACCCAGTACAAGAAGGATGTGGCCAAGCGTTTGGCGCACAAGAAACCCTATATCGGCATTGAAAACGACCACAGCAAACAGATAGACTTGGTGATAGTAGTCACCCAGATGCTGACGGGCTATGACTCGAAATGGATCAATACGCTCTATGTCGATAAGGTGATGAAGTATGTGGATATCATCCAAGCCTTCTCTCGTACCAATCGCATCTTCGGTCCCGACAAGCCCTTCGGCACTATCAAATACTATGCCTATCCCTACACCATGGAGCAGAACATCAACGATGCGCTGGAGGTGTATGTCGATAGACCACTGGGCGTGTTTGTCGATAAGTTGGAGAAGAACCTCTCCAACATCAACCAGCGGTTCCTCTCCATCCGTGACATCTTCCACTCGCACAACATCATGAACTTTGAGAAGCTCCCCGACACCCGCGAAGACCGCAACATGTTTGCCAAGTGTTTCAGCGAGATGACACATCTGTTGGAGGCTGCCAAACTGCAGGGCTTCGTGTGGGAGAAAACTGAATATGAGTTCCAGCATGGCAGTACCTATACAAAGGTCAGGATGGAACTGGACGAGCAGACCTATCTCATCCTGCTCCAACGTTACCGTGAGCTCTTTGAACCAGGTGATCCTGGCGACCCCAAAGACCTCTGGGAGTATCAGATTGACACCTACATCACGGAAACAGGTACGGGCACCATCAATGCGGAGTATATCGACTCGAAATTCCAGAAGTTCATCAAGAATCTCTATA
>CAMGAL010000340.1 GCA_946007445.1 uncultured Mediterranea sp. | reverse complement strand
CCGCACGACCTGATGCGCTGCCAGGTATTCAGCTCCAACGGGCTGAAGTACTACTGGGTAGAGGTGGCCGACGTGCAGGACGGGCGGGTCTATGTGCCGGTCTCGGAGTTCGGAGGCGTGGAGCCGGCGGTGGGCGACGAGGTAGTGCTGATGGGTAACACCGCCAACCGCCTGCGCCAAAACCTCATCCTCATCTCCGCTACCGAGGACGGACAGCCGCGCTTCGACTGCCTGGACGGGGTGAACAGCAAGAGCTTCGAGGGTTGCCTGAAGGTGCGCGTGGGTGCCTTGGACGGCATCAGCGACAGCCGATTCCCCGCCGACCTGCAACCGCAGGGCTACGGACTATACGCCAACAACTGCTACCTGACGGGGGTATTCGTCTTGTCGAATGGCAAGGATGTGCAGACCATGTTCTCCATCACCGAGGGACTCATCAAGAGCGAGATTTCCTCGGTACGGCAGGAGATCAACGAGCAGGACAACTATTTAAGTAACGCCTCCTTCACCGCCAACCTCACCGGCTGGCAGTACGGACAGGATATCCGCGTATTCACGGTGTCGAACCGTCTGTTGATGTTCAACCGCAACCTCTACGGCCGCAAGGATGCCTTCGCAGGCATCGTGGACGAGGGCACCAAAAACGTGCTGCGCATCAAGGACAGCTACATCCGGCAGCTCAACGCAGACCTGAACCAGCACCCCAATTTCGATACCTATAAGGAAACCGAGACCAACGAGGAGACGGGCGAGGAAATCGTCCTGCGCGAATACCGCAAGGCGCGGATGTTCCATGTGAGCTTCCGCTACCGCTGTACCAAGCCGGGCACGCTGCGCATCTACTTCGTGGGCGAGCAGCCGCTGGACTTCGACGGGTACGAACCGCTGGACTACTCATGTCAGCTCTCTCCGACAGAGGAGTTCGCCGTGCTGGAGGCCGGCGCCAAGTGGAACGGCACGGGCGACTTCTACCTCAGCTTCGACGGCGACCTATACCTCTACGACCTGGCCCTCTCGGACAACCGGCTGGCCGACGTAGAGGAGATGTTCAAGAGCCGCTTCGAGCAGGACGAACAGAAGATTCAGGCCAACCTGGAGCACATCATCAAGACCGACGCCACCGTCGAGGAACACTACAGCGAGTTATTGATGACGGCGGAACAGATGCAGCTGAGTTTCTCCAGCAGCATCAGCTACCTCTCCGGACGGCTCACCACACACACCTCCAGCTTCCACGTCAGCAGCGAGAAAATTGAGTCGATGGTCAATGCCACCACCTCCTTAAGCGACCGCCTGACCACCGCAGAGACCAAGATTACACAGAACGCCGATGCCATCACCCTGCGAGCCACCAAGACGGAGCTGAACAAGGTGAGTGGCGACCTCACCACCCATACAGGCAGCTTCCATGTCAGCAGCGACAAGATAGCCTCCATGGTGAGCGAGACCACCGCACTCGGCACCAAGGTCAGCACCATCGAACAGACCGCCGGCTCCATTCAGGCCAGCGTCAACGACCTGGACGGGCGCTATTCCTCATTGAAGCTGCAAGTGGATGCCATCGGAGCGGTGGTAGGCGATGGCACCGATGGCAGCTTCTCGGAGTTCCAGCAGACCATTGACAGCTTGACCACCACCGTAGCCGAGACTAAATCGGCCGCCGATGCAGCCAAACAAGCCGCCACAGATGCCGCCACCGCAGCCGCCAACGCCCAGAGCACGGCCGACTCAGCCCTCGCCAAGGCAGGCTCGAACGCTACCGCCATCGTACAAACCAACAACAGCATATCGGCCCTGGCCGGCATGTTCACCTTCGATGCCGACGGCAACATCACCAACTACTCCAAGAGCGGACTGGTACTGACCTCGAACTTCGCTACCCTCTTCAGCCAGCAGGCTACAGCCGACGGCCTCGTGAAGCAGGCGGACATCTCCACCTTCATCACCGAGACCGAGGCAGGCGAACTCATCAGCAAGGCTACTATCAAGGCCGACCAGATAGAACTCACCGGAAAGGTGACATTCGACATGTTCTCCAGCGACCTGCAAGGCAAGGTGAACGGCAAGGTGGACACCTCCAGCCTCGGTTCACTGGCTTACCAGAGTGCCGTCAGCGCAGCCATGCTGGACAGCACCATTATCGAGGGCGGCTACATCAAGACTTCACTCATCAATGCCGATATGCTGGTTGCGAAAAGGTTGGAGGCTGGTACATCGGAACATACCATTAGAATCAATGATAGCGGTATCTATTCTTACTCTTACAAAGGAGATCTTCTATTTAGTCTTATACCGTCATACGACAGAACAGGAAATGAGAGCTATATGGAAATATGTAGTTATAATGAAGATGGGAACGTTTATAAAGCGTTATTATCACCAACTGTTCTGATATTTACGAAAAACGGAGACATTAAAGGGAGATATAGTTGGACATAAATCCTCATAGAACAATATATCGAACATAAATAACTCATAAACTCATGAAAGTAAATTTCTCAAAACTCCCCGTCCAATGGACCATCGAGGGCGACCCCCAAGAGGTTGACCTGCGAAAGAACCTCGGCAATGCCCTGCACCAGTCGGCCTGCGACATCGCGCTGGACGACCTCGCCCGCGCCATCTACTACTCTGACGGCCCTGTAGAGGTGAGCAAAGAGCACGCCGACGCTATCCTGGCCGTCGCCAAACAAAAGTACGTCGTGCCCGTGTGGCAAGCCATCGAACAACTCATTAACTCATAAACTCATAAACTCAAAAACTCACCATTATGAACTATTCCGAAAACATCCAGATCCGCAAGGCCAGCACAGACGTGACCAGCGGCGAACGCAAGTACCGCATCGACTACATCGTGCGCAACCCCAGTGGCCAACCCGTGAGCAGCATCGT
>CAMGAL010000339.1 GCA_946007445.1 uncultured Mediterranea sp. | reverse complement strand
GCGTCTGGACTTTCAGACGCCTTTTTTTCCAACTATTCCCCATTTCCCCATCCACCTATCCCCGATGTCATGAAGTACAAATGGCTACTCACCCTCTTGATAATGTTCCTCGTGCAACGAGCGAGCGCACAACTGACCTATGGCACCACAGGACTGCTCCATGCCCCCTCAGCCGAGATGCAGCGAGACAAGACGGTTCTATTGGGCGGTAACTTCCTCAACAAAGAGAACACACCGGGCACCTGGTACTACCACACCTACAACTACTACCTCAACGTCACCTTCTTCCCCTGGCTGGAGGTGGGCTACACCTGTACGCTCTTCAAGGCCGAAGCTCTGGGGCTGGCTCCGTATGGTTATTCGGGCTTCACCAACCAAGACCGCTACTTCTCCCTACGTCTCCGACTGTTGAAGGAGGGTCAGCTATGGAAACATATGCCGGCCATCGTCATCGGCACCTCCGACCCCTATACGGAGAGTGGAGCCACTGAAAATGGTCAAATATCTTCGGTTGACGGCAACGGCTATTTCTGCCGTTTCTTCATAGCCGCCACCAAGCACATCCCTATCGGCAGCGAAGAGATTGGCGTACACCTCTCCTATCTATATAACCGCCGCATCGACTATCACCTAAACGGCCCCGCTGCAGGCATCAGCTGGAACCCTTCGGCTCATCCGCAACTGCGCCTCATTGCCGAATACGATGCCAAGGACTTCAACGTAGGCGCCACCTACCTGCTGTTCAACCATCTGCATGCCCAGGTGGAGATGCAGCGTATGAAGTACTTCTCAGGCGGCATCTGTTACAAGATTTACTTAAAGTAAATTGGCTTGCAAAACGTCAATATCTCCTAAAGGAGGAAGCATATTCCAATTTATTGTCGTACTTTTGTAGCCGATATGAGCAGAATATTGGCTATAGACTACGGAAAGAAGCGCACGGGACTTGCCGTGAGCGATGTGTTGCAACTCATTGCCAATGGGCTGACTACCGTGCCCACCCATGAGTTGCTGGCATTCGTCATGGACTACGTCGGCCGCGAAGACGTGGAACGCATCGTGATAGGCCTGCCCCGGCAGATGAACAACGAGTATTCGGAAAACATGGCCCGCATAGAGCCATTCGTCCGCTCGCTGCAGAGGCGTCTGCCTCATATCCCCGTGGAGTATGTGGACGAGCGATTCACCTCCGTCATGGCACACCGCACCATGCAGGATGCCGGACTGAAAAAGAAAGACCGGCAGAACAAAGCCCTGGTGGACGAAATCAGTGCCACCATCATCCTGCAAAGCTACATGGAAACTCAGAAATTCAAAAACGTATAAACTCACAAACTTAAAAACTAATAAACTCATAAACTAAATAACTCATAAACTTACAAACCCACATATGATTTTACCCATCTATATCTACGGACAACCCGTGCTGCGCAAGGTAGCAGAAGACATCACCCCAGATTATCCCAACCTGAAGGAGCTGATACAGAACATGCACGAGACCATGGACCGGGCCGACGGCGTAGGCCTGGCCGGACCGCAGGTGGGCCTGCCCATCCGCGTGGTGACCATCAATCTGGATGTACTGAGCGACGAATACCCTGAGTTCAAAGATTTCCGCCACACCTACATCAACGCCCATATCTTAGAGACTGAGGGCGAGGAGGTGAGCATGGAGGAGGGTTGCCTTAGCCTGCCCGGCATACACGAGTCGGTGAAACGTGCTGACCGCATCCATGTGCAGTACTGCGACGAGAACTTCGAGCCCCACGACGAATGGGTAGAGGGCTATCTGGCACGCGTCATGCAGCATGAGTTCGATCACCTGGAAGGGCACATGTTCATTGACCACATCTCTCCCCTGCGCCGGCAGATGAGCAAGGGCAAACTCAATGCCATGCTCAAGGGCAAGGCACGTTGCTCGTACAAGGTAAAACCTGTGAAATAAAGAAAGGTCTGGCAGGATGAACAGAAGATTAGGATTGATGCTGATGTGGCTTCCCCTCATGGTGTGGGGCCAAATCAATACAGAGCGGGTGATGACCATCGCACGCAATGCCCTCTATTTCGAGGACTATGTGCTCTCCATCCAATACTTCAACCAGGTCATCAATGCCAAGCCTTATCTCTTTGAGCCCTATTTCTTCCGAGGGCTGGCCAAGCTGAACCTCGACGACTACCAGGGAGCAGAGCGCGATTGCGATGCCGCCATCCAGCGCAACCCCTTTGTGGTAGGTGCCTATCAGATACGCGGACTGGCCCGCATCCGACAGGAGAAGTTCGACGGTGCCATCGAAGACTACCGCACCGCCATCAAGTATGAGCCGGAAAATGTGGTGCTATGGCACAACCTCTCTCTGTGCCACATCCAAAAGGAGGACTACCAGGCCGCCAAAGAGGATCTCGGTCACCTGATCGACATATCGCCGCGCTACACCCGAGCCTACCTGATGAGGGGCGAAGTGGGGCTAAAGCAGAAAGACACCCTGCAGGCGCTCCGCGACTTTGAGCACGCCATCGACCTGGACCGATACGACCCCGACGGATGGTCGGCACGAGCCATCGTGCGCATCTATCAGAAGCAGTACAAAGAGGCTGAAGCCGACCTCGACCGCGCCATCCACCTCAGTGTGCGCAATGCCGGCAACTACATCAACCGAGCTTTAGCCCGCTTCCACCAGAACAACCTGCGAGGAGCCATGAGCGACTACGACCGCGCCCTCGACATCGACCCGCACAACTTCTTAGGCCACTACAACCGTGGCTTGCTGCGCGCACAAGTGGGTGACGACAACCGGGCCATCGAAGACTTTGACTTCGTGTTGGAAATGGAGCCGGACAACTACATGGCGGCATTCAACCGGGGGTTGCTCCGTGCCCAGACCGGCGACTCCCG